>JALYJX010000141.1 GCA_030775065.1 Gemmatimonadota bacterium
CGTCATGCCGCTGATTCGGTACGTGTACCGATCATGTATTCGCCGAGAACTTCCTCCGATGCCTGCGCTGCAGGCATCACCGTCGCGAACCTTCCGCGATACATCACCGCAACCCTGTCGGCGAGAGCAAGGACTTCATTGAGCTCAGCCGACACGAGGAGAACGGCCTTGTTCTCGGCGCGTGCCTGACGCAATCGCTCGTGGATGAACTCGATCGCACCAACGTCCACACCACGCGTCGGCTGTGACGCGAGCAAAACAGTGAAGGCATGACCCATCTCGCGCGCGATCACGACTTTCTGCTGGTTTCCGCCTGACAGCGCCCGAGCCGGGAGCTCGCCCTCCGGAGGGCGAATGTCGAACGTCTTTATCTGAGCTTTCGAGTTTTCCTCGATGCGGTCGACGTCGAGTCTTCCCTTCGAAGCGAACTTGTCCTGCAGTCCAAGCAGAAGATTGTCCGCGATGGAGTAGTCGAGAATCAAGCCGCGGCGGTGGCGATCTTCGGGAATGTGCGAGAGGCCCGCTGTTCGTCGCTCGGCGACATCGGACCTCGTCACGTCATGGCCGGCGATCCGAATCTGCCCGGATTCGGGTTTTCGCAATCCGGCAATCGCTTCGATCAGCTCGGTCTGGCCGTTTCCTTCGACGCCGGCAATCCCGAAGATCTCGCCTGGCTGCACCGCGAACGTAATCCCGTCGATAGCGCGCGTCTCGCGGGGACCAATTACGACGAGGTCCTTCACTTCGAGAGCGGCACTGTAGCTGGCGGTTGCATGAGCCTCTGCGACCGTCGGCGCGTCGAGATGTGAAGCGACGCCCAGGGCTTCGGCCTGACGCGACATCAGGGAAACTTCGCGGCCCACCATCGCCCGTGCGATCTCAGTGGGACTTGTTGCTGAAGTCTGAAGTCGCGCGATTGTCTCGCCCACTCGCATCACGGTGATCGTGTCCGAGAGATCCATCACCTCGTCGAGACGATGTGTGATGAGAACGATCGTGCCGCCGGCGTCACGAAGCCGCCGGAGCACCGCCCATAGCTCCTTGACCTCGGGCGGCGAGAGAACCGCTGTAGGCTCATCGAGTACGAGGATCTTGGCGCCGCGAAAAAGCGTCTTGACGATCTCGACTCGCTGAGCTTCACCGACTGAGAGCTCGGAAACTTTCCGGTCAGCAGAGACGGCGAGCCCCGTTTCCCTGCTCAACGACTCGACCTCCGCCACGGCGCGGGCGTAGTCGAACATTCCGTTTTTCACGGGCTCGTCGCCGAGCACGATATTTTCGGCGACAGTGAGCGTTGGCACGAGCATGAAATGCTGGTGCACGACACCGATGCCGGCGGCAATCGCATCGTTGGTCGACCAGCCGGTGACGTCGCGTCCGTTCACCTCGAGCGTCCCCGCATCGGGCTTCATCAAGCCGCCGAGGATGCGCATCAGTGTCGACTTGCCGGCGCCGTTTTCGCCGACCAGCGCATGTATCTCGCCGGGCAAGACTTCGAGAGTCGCACCGCGATTCGCGCGTACGGGTCCGAAGAACTTGTCGATCCCCGCCATCCGAATGGCGGGTTTCCTTTGTTCCGCCTGTTCGGCTGCGCCGCTGGGACTCCCCGTCATCTCGTGCTTGGAACCTTGATACGGCCGGCGATGATCTCCTGCTTCAGCTGCTCCACGCGTGTGTGCGCGCTGTCGGGGATGAGAGGCTTGTTGCGATCGTCGTAGATGTAGCCCACGCCTCCTTCCTTCAGACCGAAGGAGTAGATGCCGCCCTTGAAGGTTCCGGACTGCACGCGCTGAATGGCGTCGAAAACGGCCGCGTTGACGCCCTTGACCATCGAGGTAAGCACATGACCCGGCGCTTCGTCGTTCTGGTCGGCGTCCACTCCGATGGCGAGCTTGTTCGTCACGCGGGCAGCCTCGAAGACACCTTGCCCGGTGGATCCCGAGGCGTGGAAGATGACGTTTACGCCCGACTGGTACTGGCTCAGCGCGAGCTCCTTGCCCTTACCGGGATTCTTGAATGCATCGGGAGTGACCCCGGCGTATTGAGCGATGACCTCACAATCGGGGCAGACGTGTCTGACGCCTGCGCGGTAGCCCGCCTCGAACTTGTGAATGAGGGGAATGTCCATTCCGCCGACGAAACCGATCTTCTTTGACTTGCCTGCGAGCGCGGCAAGGGCGCCAACGAGGAACGAGCCCTCTTCCTCGCGAAATTTCAGTGCGGCGAGATTGGCGGGAGGAGGAATGACATTGCCGGCCTTGTCCACCGCGAGTGCGAAGTCCACGCAGGCGAATGGAACGGCGGGATACTCCTTCGCGAGAATCGTGATGTCGTCGGAGAAAATGAAGCCCACTCCAATGACGAGATCCATCCCCTCCGCGGCGAGCAGCCGGAGGCCTGCTTCGCGGTCAGAGCCTTCACCGGGCTCGATGAACCGGATGTTGGTGCCGATGGTCTTCGAGGCACTGTCGGCGCCGGCGTAGGCGCCGTCGTTGAACGACTTGTCGCCACGGCCACCGACGTCGAGCACGATTCCAACGTCGGCACCGCCCGCTCTGGCCGCGCTCACAGCGCCGCCGCGGCCGGCGAACAGCAGTGCGATATGCACCGCGAATAACGCCGCGGCGACGATGATGAGTTTCCGCATTCGAGAGGGAAGAATCGTACACAACCCGCTCTCCGGCAAGGCAGCGGCGCCCCTTTCTATCGCTGGTGGTTCCCCTTTGATTTCACGCTATGCCAGACCGCATCCGTACACGCTTTCTCGTTGTTGGAAGCGGCGTTGCGGGCCTGCATACGGCGCTTCGCGCATCGTCCGAAGCCGAGGTGCTCGTGCTTACAAAAAGGTCGCTCTTCGACAGCGCGACAGCTTACGCCCAGGGCGGAATCGCTGCAGCGCTCGGTGCGGGGGATTCGCCGGAGCTCCACCGGCGCGACACGCTGGCTGCCGGCGCAGCGCTATGCGACGCGGAGGCGGTCGCGATACTCGTCGAGGAAGGACCAGCGCGCGTCCGTGAGCTGCAGACGGCCGGCGCACGCTTCGATCTCGAGCCTGGCGGAGATTTCAAGCTGGGCCGCGAGGCAGCGCATTCACGGCGACGGATCGTGCACGCTCAAGGAGACCAGACGGGCGCAGAAGTGGCGCGCACATTGATCGACCGGGTGAGCCACAGCAAGCGCATACAGGTTCTGGAGCGAACGCGCGTACTCGACCTCATCGTGGCGAACGGCCGGTGTCACGGAGTACGCGCAACCGTTGCCGGAGAGCCGGCTGACATCATCGCGGATGCCACAGTCCTCGCCACCGGCGGGTGTGGCCAGGTGTATCGCTACACGACAAATCCGCAGGTGGCGACGGGCGACGGGTATGTGATCGCCCAGCGAGGAGGGGCGACTCTGGCCGACATGGAGTTCGTGCAGTTTCATCCGACAGCGCTCGAAACGCCGGAGAATCCTCTCGCGTTGATCTCCGAAGCAGTGCGTGGTGAAGGCGCGGTGCTGCTGAACGACGAGAGAATGCGGTTCATGTTGAAGCGGCACAGGCTGGCCGAGCTCGCACCACGCGACGTGGTCGCGCGTGAGATTTTCCGGGAGCGCGCGAGGGGAAGCCGGGTCTGGCTCGATGCACGGAAGCTCGGCGTGTCCTTCAAGAAGCGGTTCCCTGGAATTTTTGCGCTTTGTCGCGCGCGCGGAATCAATCCGGCGAAGGACCTGATTCCCGTCATCCCTGCGGCTCATTACATGATGGGCGGCATTGTCACCGACCTGAGTGGACGCTCCAGCCTCGAGCGGCTCTATGCCTGCGGCGAGGTCTCGCGTACCGGAGTACACGGCGCCAACCGGCTGGCATCGAACTCGCTGCTCGAGGGTCTGGTGTTCGCGGAGCGCGTCGCGCGTGACATGATCACACGGCCCCCTCTCAAGGGCGCTCCCAGGGCAAAGAAATGGGAGGCTCCGCCGCTCGTCGATCGAGGAGCCGCGCAGGTCGCAGCTGACGACATCCGGAGCGTGATGTGGGAGCACGCGGGCATCGCCCGTACGGCCATAGGGCTTCGCGAGTGCCTGTCCCTGCTGGATGCCATAGAGCAACGGCTTCCGGCGGGCGCAACGGAAGAGGCCAACATGGTGCAGACCGCGCGACTTATTGCCGAGGCCGCGCTTCTCCGGAAAGAGTCGCGCGGAGGACATTACCGCAGCGATTTCCCCCGGTCGAAGCGCAAATGGCGCGGCCGGCACATAGAATGGTGATATGACCACAACAGCGGCGGACGGCAAAGGCGCGCGCACAGCGAGAGACTTCACCGAGCTTCAAGCGGAGATCAAGCGTCGCGCGCGCGAGCGGAACGCCGTGATTCTCGCTCACAACTACGAGCGTCCCGAAGTCCAGGACGTGGCTGACTTCGTTGGAGATTCACTCGGGCTTAGTCGGGAGGCGGCAAAGACCGACGCCGAGATCATCGTCTTCTGTGGTGTGCATTTCATGGCTGAGACGGCAGCGATTCTGTCACCTCAGAAGATGGTGCTGCTTCCGGACCTCGCTGCCGGATGCTCGCTGGCCGCCACGATTGACGGCGACCAGCTCCGGGAGTGGAAAGCCGAGCATCCGGGAGCTGTGGTTGTGTCCTACGTCAACACGACAGCCGACGTCAAAGCGGAAAGCGACTACTGCTGCACGTCGGGGAACGCGGTGGAGATCGTGAACTCGATACCACTGGAAACGGAGATACTCTTTCTCCCGGACATGTTCCTCGGCGCACACGTGCGACGCGTAACCGGCCGGAGGAACATGCACGTCTGGATGGGAGAGTGTCATGTGCACGCAGGGATAGATCCCGAGCACATCAATCAGCGCCGCGCGCAGCATCCCGGTGCTGAATTTCTGATTCATCCGGAATGCGGGTGCGCGACGAGCGCGGTTGAGGCTGTGTCGGCGGGCGACGTGGATCCGGAGGGGGTGCAGATCCTTTCCACAGAGGGGATGATTAATCGGCCCCGCATATCCGATGCGGAAGAGTTCATCGTCGCGACAGAGGTGGGCATTCTGCACCGCCTGCGACGGGAGAATCCGACGAAGCGATTCTTCCCCGCGAACGATCTGGCGGTTTGCGCTTTCATGAAGGTGACGACCCTTCCAAAGGTGCTGCGCTCGATCGAGCGACTGGAGCATCATATCACGGTCGAGCCGGAGACTGCCGCGCGGGCGCGGCGGGCGATAGAGAGGATGATCGCCATCGGTGGCAACCGGCCGCTCTCACCCAAGCCGGAAACGACCGACGATCCGGGTGAATAACTCCAGATGCCCACAATGAAGCGCCCCCGGCGGATTGCAGCACTGGCTGAACGCGGCTTCACTCCGATAAGGGGGCTCAGGTTCCCTTACGCCAGGCTGATGACCAGTACGATGGTTCGAGACGCGCTCGAGGAAGACGGCGCCGCAAACGACCTGACGAGTATTGCGACAATCGTGTCCGACCGACGGCAGCGGTGTGTCATAGTCGCGCACGAAGCCGGAGTCATCACCGGGATTCCTCTGGCGCGCGAGGCATTCCGGCAGCGCGACCCCAAGGCATCGGTGCGCGCCGCGGTGCGGGATGGACAGCGCGTCAACGCGGCGACGCCGATAATCTTCGTCACTGGACACGCGCGCGGGCTTCTCTCGGCGGAGCGGGTTGCGCTCAACTTCATGCAGCGGCTGTCCGGAGTTGCCTCGCTTACCCGTAAATACGTCGATGCGGTGAAGGGAACCGGAGTGAAAATTCTCGACACACGGAAGACGACACCCGGTTGGCGGCGACTCGAGAAATACGCGGTGCGGGCGGGCGGCGGGATGAATCACCGCATCGATCTATCCTCGGCGGTGCTCATCAAGGACAATCATCTCGCGGCCGTGGACGGAGACATCGAGCTGGCCGTCCGGCGAAGCCGTGAGCTCGCCCCCTCGGGAACGCCCGTCGAGGTGGAGTGCGACAATCTGGATCAGGTTCGATCGGCACTTGTTGCCGAAGCCGAGGTCATCATGCTCGACAACATGAGTGAGCCGATGATGCGTGAAGCAGTGCAGCTCATCAATGGTCGAGCGGTAACGGAGGCATCGGGAGGAGTGACCCTGGAGAGCGCGAGGTCAATTGCCGAGACAGGTGTAGACTGGATCTCCGTCGGCGCGCTGACCCACTCGGCTAAAGCGATGGATCTCTCGTTGGACTTCGAATGACTCTGGCCTCGGTTCCAGCTGCTGAGGAAGCGACCACGAAGCGCACGAAGAACACGAAGAACTACGGTCCCTGGCGGACTGCGGCAAGCTCCCAGTCGGATCTTTGCGATGTCTGCGGCTCAGCCGACATCGTCGAGATCAAGTGCAAAATCATCTGCCGGAACTGCGGAACGATTTTGCGGAGCTGCTCGGACCTCTGAAGAACGGATTTAACGGATTTAATCCGTTATATCGAGGATTGCGTCCTTCACGAAGTAACGCCTCTCATCCCTGATAATCGCCGCCACTCCGCGGCGGGTTGCGTCCACTTCCTCTTCGCGACCCTCGAGGGCAATGCGATTGGCTCTGAAGCGGTAACCTGATTCCACGCAGAAGAGATCGCATAGCTGAATCTCCCGCTCGGACACTTCCGGCCCGTGCTCCTCAATGAGACTCTGCGTCCGCGAGATCACGCACGCCGTGGCGAAGAGCTCGATCGCCATGTTTGCCAGCCGCTCGAGGACGAACTGTCGCTCGACGATTGCCGTACGGTGCTTGATAATCACCCGATCCGTGGCACTCTTCAGCTCCGCAACGTGCTTCTCGAAGTACGACTTGTGCCCGGCGAGCCGTGGATGAATGCGCGCATCGAGGGTCGCACTCGCGCCGAGCATGCTCCGAATGCGCGACCTGGCAAAGCCGCTGAGCAGTCCGAGGTTACGCAACGGTTTTCGCAGCGCGGTGCCCACCTCCTTCAGCGATTCCGCCGGTCCCTGCACGCCGTTCAATGCGATGAACAGGCGCAGCACTTCGTTGGCGCCTTCGAAGATCCGGTTGATCCTCGCGTCGCGCAGCATTCGCTCATACGGAAAGGGCTTGACGTATCCCCGGCCGCCGGCCACCTGCACCATCTCGTCGCAGGCACTCCAGATCAGATCGCTGGCAAAAACCTTCGTGCATGCCGCCTCGAGCGCAAAGTCCGCGGCCGGCGAATCAGCGAGTGACGCAAGCACGCCGAGCATCGCGTCACACGCGTACACTTTGGCGGCAAGCTGAGAGAGCTTTCGCTGAGTTATCTCGAAATGCGCGAGCGGATGCCCGAACTGCACCCGCTGCTCGGCATACGTCGCCATCTCACCGAGAACGCGCTTCGATCCCCCGGTGCAGCCTGCAGCCAGAGTGAGCCGACCCGCATTCAGAACGTGCACCGCGACAGCGAACCCCTTCCCCACGGTTCCGAGAACATGATCGGCGGGAACCTCGAGATTCTCGTACAGGAGCTCGGCCTGCGTCGACCCGCGAACGCCCAGCTTGCGCACCGTTCCGAGAACGCGGAATCCGGGCATGTCAGGAGTTATGATGAACGCAGTGAGGCGAGCGACTGTCTCTCCGCGTCTCTCCACTGGCGTCTGCGCAAACGTCGCGATCACGCCGGCGCGATGCGCATTCCCGATCCAGATCTTGTGGCCGTTAAGTACCCAGTGTTTTCCGTCGGACCTGAGCTCGGCCCGTGTTTGAATGTTCTGTGCATCCGAGCCGGTCTCCGGCTCGGTGAGTGCGTAAGCCGACAGCATCTCCCCGCGGGCAAGCATCGGCAGATACCGCTGTTTCTGCTCCTCGGTGCCATAGAGCACGATTGCCTTTGAGCCGAGGCCGCAGTGGACCCCTATCAGCACGCCGAGCGATCCGTCGATGGCCGTGACGTGCTCGAAGACGCGGGCGTAGCCGGTAGCAGAGAGCTCGAGTCCACCGTACCGCCGAGGCACGGTCAGTCCCAGCATTCCGACTCGTGCCAGCTCGGAGAGGAGATCGTCACCGATAGTTTCCTCTTCATCCATCCTGGCCGAGTCGATGAGCCCGCTGCGCTGCATGCGGTCGAGCTCACCCGCCAGTCGTCGAACGACTGAGGCCTCGTCGGGATTGCGGCGGTCGAGGGCCTCGGGGTAGGGAAACAGCAGCTCATCGTGCACGACGCCGGCGAATATGCCGCGCGTGAACGATGGCCTTACCTCGTTCAGGCTGTCTGGTCTTCCCGCCGCAGCCATCGCCAATGCATGAAAAAGAGGCCCGATGCGATGATGATCAGCAGCGTGCTCGTGACAAGGGTTCTCATTGCCCGAAACCGCACATTGCCGATTTGCTCGAGCCGTTCGTCCTCGAACATCTGTCGAATTTCAGCGTCGGTCGGCACTGCGACGGAATCGCCGGCAGTGACACCGGCGCGCGTGCGGTCGGGTGCATTGACTCGCTGCAGCTGCTCCCGCTTGTACGCCGTGTACGAGGTTAGCGGGCCGCCGCGTCCATACCCCTCGGCGCGAAGCGGGCTGACGAGGTTGAACGCAGCGTTGACGATCTGCGTGACGGAGATCAGGACAGCAATGATCGCCACGAGGCAAACTGCATAGCCGTAGATCTGAGCAATCCGGTTCGTCCTTTCCATTCATCCCTCCGAAGAGCTTGCGCGTCTGGCGCTGCCCGCTGCCTCGAGCTGCTGCCCGAGTCGAGCCGTGTCGGTAGCCGGCTCGTCACAAGTGTACGTCCGGCAAACGTACGCCGTAGGAATTCCATCGCGCGGCGTCCGTCCCGCGAGCAGCTGGAGCTGCTCGCCACTGTCGGCGCTGCCACCCGCCAGCACGAGCGAAGGAACGTAGTGCGAGGC
>JALYJX010000142.1 GCA_030775065.1 Gemmatimonadota bacterium
CCGTGCTGAGTGCCAGGATATAGAAAGCGCTCGTAACGGACGTTGGCCGCCTTGAGCGCCTGCTCGAATGCCGGCCAGCTCGCGTTGATGCGTTCATCCACTTCGGCCGACTGGATCATCAGAGGAGACTTGATCTTTGGGACGTCTTCCACGTTCGGGGAGGAGCCGTAGAAGGCAACTCCGCCGGCAAGATCGCTCAGGCGCGTTACGAGGTAGTTCACCATGCCACCGCCGTAGCAGAAGCCCACCGCGCCGACCTTGCCGGTGGACTCCGGACGCGCCTTCAGAAAGGCGACCGCGGCGACAAAGTCTCCGCGCGTCTTGTCCCTGTCGAGCTTGGGGAACAGCTCTCGTGCCTTGTCTTCGTCGCCTGGGTAGCCGCCCAGTGGAAAGAGCGCGTCGGGCGCGAACGCGACGAAGTTTTCGAGGGCAAAGCGTCGTGCGACATCCTCGATGTGCGGATTGAGCCCGCGGTTCTCGTGGATCACAAGGATGCCTGGCAGCTTTCCGGCAGCTTTGGCCGGACGCACGAAGTACCCCCGCATCTTCCCGGAGCCACCTGGGGAGTCGTACTCGACGTGCTCGGCAACGATCCGTTCATCGTTGGTCCGCACCACCTGGGCCTCGGCGAACTTCGGACTCAGCTGATCGAGGAGCATCGCGGCCGTCACACCACCCACGGCGTACCTGGAGGCCTTTTCGAGAAACCCCCGCCGGTCGAGCGCACCGTGGACGTAGGCATCAAACAGCATGAGCAGATCCTGATCGAAATCGTGCGCGGTTTTTCGTTCCATGAGTGCCATCCTCCGATGACTAGTCGTGATGCTGAATGCGGGCTTTGCGCATTTGTGTGTGACGTCTAAAGCATCGTGCCGCGTGAAAGTCAGTGCCTGGCGTCGGGTGAAGACGAGGTACAATCGTCGGCCCGCGAGGGTCCGGCCACCTTCGCGTGCGGCCGCCGCCCAAACTCTGCACTCCGCGAAAGACGATGGGCTGCACGTGCCTACTGTACCGTCGGCAGAACCCCGCCCGCGGGCAGGTTCTCATGCGTGTAACGCGTCAGCAGGCTGTAGAGGTGCAGCCGCGTGCCGCGTCCTTCGAAGATCCCGTGCGATCGATTGGGATACGACATCATCGTGAACGGCTTGTTCGCTGCCACGAGAGCGTTCACCAGCTGCTCGGTTCCCTGATAGTGCACGTTGTCGTCGCCGGTGCCGTGAACGACGAGCAGGTTGCCGCGCAGCCCCGCGACGTAGTGAATCGGTGATGCATCGTGATAGGCGGCCGAGTCGGTGCTGGGAAGCCCGACATACCGCTCCTGGTAGATCGTGTCGTAGTTGCGGACGTCGGGTACCGGTGCGACGGACATACCCATGCGATAGACGTCGGGTGCGCGGAACATGAGGTGCAGTGTGGTCGATCCGCCGCCGCTCCATCCCCACACACCGATGCGAGTGGAGTCAACATACGAACGCCGGCCGAACACACGTGCGGCTGCCGAGTTCTCGCGTACGCGAAGCGCGCCGATCTGATTCCGGATTACCTTGCGCCATTCTCGCCCGCGTGGGCCAGGCGTGCCACGATTGTCGACGCTGGCGACGATGTAGCCCTGCTGCGTGAGCATCAAGTGCCAGAGCCACTGAGAGCCACCGTAGCTGTCGCGAACAGTCTGATCCCAAGGCTCGCCGTACACATGGAAGAGCACGGGATACTTCTTTGCGGGATCGAAGTTCGCCGGCTTCATCAGGTACGAGTTGAGCTTGATGCCCTCGCCGATGTCCGTCTGAAAGAACTCGAACTCGCCCTTCCTGAGAATGGCGAGCCGCGCGGCGAGCGTGTCGTTCACCACGAGCGTGCGCGTGACTTTGTGCGCCGGAAGGCGAACGAGCGACGCGGCTGGAGGCGTGCCCCAGGAGGACGTCGTGTGGATAGCGAATTTGGCGCCCGGCCCGATGTCGTAGTCGTGGTTGCCGCGCGCATCCCCTGGCGTGAGGCGTTGCGGAGCGCCGGTACCATTGAGACGAATGCGCCACAGGAACATCTGCGTCGCATTCTCCGGCGAGGCATAGAAGTAGAGCCAGCCGCCACGCGTGTCGATCCTCGCGATTCTCATCACGTCGTACGGCCCCTTCGTGATTAGTCGCATGCCGCCATCGCGCGCAACGAGATACGCGTGTCGCCATCCGTCACGCTCGCTTACCCAGACGAAGGAGGTGCCGTTGGGCGTCCAGTGAAGCGAGGGCCCCGGCCCCCAGTTGACGTGATCGTCGTAGATGTCGATCCAGGCACTGTCGCGCTCAACGAGCGCCGCGCGCGTGCGGCCAGTGGCACTTTCGCAGAAGTAGAGCGTATTCACCGTCTGCCGCCGGTTCAACTGCTGAATCGTGATTTCGCGCGCGCCGGGGGCCCAGTCCATTCGCGCGATGTAATTCTGCCGCAGATCACCCGGCACGTTGCACCACGTCGTTGCCCCGCCGCTCGCGTTAATTACGCCGACACGCGACGACGAGTTGGTCGTGCCCGCCTTCGGGAACTGGACCGGGATGGTATAGGAGTAGAGCGAATCCGTATTGTTGATCAGCAGGAAGTCACGCACACCCGTGGCGTCGAGCTGCCAGTAGGCGATCTTCGTTCCGTCATCGCTCCAGCGAAACCCGTCGCGGAGGAACAGTTCCTCTTCGTATACCCAGTCGAAGGTGCCGTTGATGGTTGTCTTCGATCCGTCGTGCGTAAGGCGCGTGATACGACCGTCATCCAGCGACTCGACGTAGATGTCGTGCTCTCTCACGTACGCCACGCGCCGGCCGTCGGGTGAGAACTTCGCGAACTGGAGCGTTGACGCCTTCGCATCCGGCCCACCCAGCTTGCGCAGGCGACGCGACGCAACGTCGAGCACCCAGAAATCGCCGCGCGTGTTGGCGCGCCACACGCGCGCTGAGTTGGTAAACACGAGCAGTCGAGTGCGATCGACTGACCATTCGTAGTTCTCGAGCTCGATCGCGGTGGCCTCTCCCTGCGCCTTCAATACGTCGGCGCCGACAAGCACTGCCCGCCGCCCCGTCGTCGCGTCATAGCGCACGAGTTCGTTGCCCGCGTCCCCGGCGGCCTGTTCGACAGTCGTGTAGGTGCTGTCGTCGAGCCACCGTGATTCCCCGAACGACTTCGCCGCGAACTCGCGCGAGGCGAAGATGCGTTGCAGGCTGAGCATCGAGGAGTCGTTCGGCTGCTGCGCGTCGAGCGCCGGCGTCGCAGTGAATAGCAGAAGCAGCGTTCGAAAAAGCGCTGTGCGGATGCGCGTGATCGGGATCGTGTGGAAGCTCATGTGATGGCCGGAGGAGGAGTCCTGCGAAAACTAGGCGGTGTAACTGCTTAAGTCTCGCCGGAGCATGAGTGGTTTATCCTTTGTTTACTGGTCCTCTAGCGCGTGACCGCGTACAGAACCAACCCGACCAGCCCTCCAACGACGGTGCCGTTGATCCGGATAAACTGAAGATCACGACCGATCGCAAGCTCGATTCTTTGCGATGTCGCGGTGGGATCCCAGCCGCGCACGGTGTTCGCGATCAGCTCGCTCACTTCCGATTGGTACCGTTCCACCAGACCGAGCACGCCATTGCGCAGCCACCCGTCCACGCGCTCGAGCAGCTCATCATCGTCGAGAATCGCTGCCCCGAGCCGCGCCAGCCCATTCGAGATCGTGTCGACATCAGTCTCTTCCGCACGCTCGGCTCGACGAACGAGGCCCGCCTTTGTGTCCGCCCAGAGCGACGACGAGAAATGCCGAACCGCATCAGCGCTCAACATCTCTTCCTTGAGCTCCTCGGCGCGGGCCATGACCTCGGGAGAATTGTGCAAGTCGTCGATGAACTTTTCGAGCGCGGCGTCGAACCGTTTGCGAAGCGGGTGATTGACGTCGTCACCGACCTCTTTCAGCGTCCGCTCGATCCCGTTGACGACTTTTCGCAGGATCTTTTCATCTACCGCGCCCGGAACCCACCACGGCGTTTCCGCCTCGATCCTTCGCCGGATGAGATCCTCGTTCTCCGTCACTGCGCGCGCCGCGAGGCGAATCCCTTCGTCGAGCAGCTCCTGGTGCCGGTTGCCTGCGGTGATCAGCGACAATCCCCTGCCGATGAATGGCGCCACGCGCGCAGCCTTGATGCGGTCGAGAATTGCTGAATCGATCATCGACTGGACATCGTCGTCGCGCATCGATTCGGCAGCCGCGACAAGACCGCGGGCCGCGTGACGCGCGACGGCCTTGCTGTTGGCGGGATCGCTGAGAAATCGTGCGAGCCGCTCGCCGAGCCGTGCTTCGTGTAGCCGCTGCTCGATTACCTGACGGTTGAGGAAATTGCGCTCGACGAATGCGCCGAGTACCTCGCCGACGCGATCCTTTCGGCTGGGGATGATCGCTGTGTGCGGAATCGGGAGCCCCAGCGGGTGCCGGAACAGCGCGGTGACCGCAAACCAGTCCGCCAGGCCGCCAACCAGCGCCGCTTCGGAAAATGCCTGCACCCAGCCGAGCCACGGGTATTTCGCGCGAAGGTAGTGCGAGATCGCGAAGGCAACCGCGGCGAGAACGAGCAGGCCCGCTGCGCGCAGCTTCATTTCCTGGAGCTGCTTCGCGCGAAGCTCTTCGTCGAACGCTGCAATAGGCAGCGAGTTGTCTGCTATTGATGTCAACGGTGATGCCTCATGTCGCTCGGGTGTGTGTCAACGGATCAGATGAAAATCTGTCTGGCGTCTGAGTGCCCACGCATTCGTACCGCTCGCGTTGATCGTCATGTCCTCCTCGAGAGCCATGCGAACGCGCTGTCCGTTCCACTCGGGCACCGATGACGTGGCCTGAAGCTCGATCGAGAACCACATCGCTGGGATTATCTTCGCGTCGCCCCGCCCGGGTACTCCGTTCTGGTAATCCCAGAGGCCGATGAGCGGGCCGGCACCATGCCCGTGTATACCTATAGGATGCGTGTACACTGTTCCATCGATTCCCTCGGCGCGCATGCGCGCGAGTGAAGATCGCAGCACCTCGTTGCCGGTGCGTCCTGGCTTGATCTCCGACATCACGATGTCCTGAAGGCGATTGCCTCGGCGAAATGCTGCGACGAGACCTGCCGGCGGAGCAGCTTCGCCTTCGCGCAGAACGTACCCCATGTGCTGTGTGTCGGTGTTGAGGCGCAGTGCGACGAGCCCGAAGTCGCAGTGGAGCACGTCGCCGCGCCGAATTGTCGGATTCGCTCCGAGCTCAGCTTCGGTGACGCCGCGGCGCTGCACGTCCACCGACGGCTGGAACCAGCTGCCGAGGCCCACGTCGTTGACCTTCTGGCGCATCCACCAGACGACGTCCTGGGTTGTTGTGACGCCGGGAGTGATTACTGCGCTGGAGAACGCGGTGTCGATGATCGCCCACACCAGCTCCTGCATTTTTTTGTAGAATGCAGCCTCTTCCGGCAGTCGTGTTGCGATGAGATCCACGGCAAGGCCATCGTGGCGAACGAAGCGGCTCGTCCATTTTTCGCCGAGTGCCTCGCGCATTCCTTCCATCTCGCCGGCGCTGAGGCCGTCGCTGAATGCAAACACCCGCGAGACGTTCACCGCGATGTTTCCCGGGTTGCGTTCCTCGATGACTTTCTTCAATGCCTGCCACTGTTCGTCGCCCCAGAGCTCTGCATTGCGCTCGCCACGCGAGCCTGCGGGGCCCGCGGCTGTCTGCATAGAGCGCACTGCCGTGTAGACTCCGCCCTGGGAGCTGCCGCCCAAGGCAATCCTCTCGACGGAATCGCCTCGCATCGTGAAGACGTAGATGGTTCTGCGTCGTGCGGCGAATGTGGTCGGTGAAACGACGGACGTGAACACCGGATCCTCGTTGTACTCGCGCATCGGGATGACCCACATGTCCACGTTGTACTTCCGCATCACCGCGGGTAGGACAGTGCTCATGCGCGAGACAAGCCAGCGTTGCTGTGTATCGGCTTGCTCCCGCAGTGAACCGAACGGCCGCGCAGGTACCGATGCCTGAGCCGGGAGAATACTGGGCAGAACGATGAGGAGAGCTGACAGGACGGAACGGTGCATCAGCATCATTGCGATTGGATGGCAGTCACGCGGGTTCGTCCGCGGCTAAGTCATGGTATCGCACGTATGCTGTGGCTGATCCTACGCGCGATCCATCTCGAGCACCGTGCCCAGCAGGACGTTTGCCCCTTGTGCACAGTGATCCCAATTCGTCAGTTCCCGCGGCGAGTGGCTGATACCGCCAATGCTCGGCACAAAGATCATGCCCATCGGTGAGAGCCGAGCCATCATCTGTGCGTCGTGACCAGCGCCGCTCGGTAGTCGGCGGCTGGCAAGTCCGAGCCGTCCTGCGACACGTTCGATCGCCTGTTGCGCTTCCACAGCGGCGTTCGCCGGCGCTGTGGAATTAGCGAGCGTGAACTCAATCGATGTCCTGGTCTGTTTCCCGATCTCGCTCGCTCGCTGCCGAATCATTTCAGCCAGGCCCTTGAGCTTTTCGGTCGAGAGATCGCGAAGCTCGATCGTGAGCCTGACAACGCCCGGGATCACATTCGGCGCGTTAGGGGTCACGTCCAACTTGCCGACCGTGCCGACCTGTCGGCCCTGTTGCGCTCTCACCACGTCGTTCACGGCGATCGTCAGATGCGACGCTGACAGCAGAGCATCCTGCCGATCCGCCATAGCGGTCGAACCGGCGTGATTCGCGACGCCGGAGACGGTCACCGCGTACCGATGAATCGCGACGATACCCTCAACAACACCAACCGCAATCTTCTCACGATCGAGCGTTGCGCCCTGCTCGATGTGGAGCTCGAGGTAGCAATGGTGCGCGCCTCTCGGTCGGGTCGCCTCCGTGATGCGAGTGGGATCGCCGCCGATCTTGCGGATCGCATCGGCCCGAGTCATTCCGTTCCAGACTTGATTCAGATCTGACTTCAGGTCGCCGGCGACGACACGGCTGCCGCCAAGCACGTCGCCAAACGCCACGCCTTCCTCGTTCGCCCAGACAACCATCTCCAGCGGATGGCGTGTGCGCAGCCCCGCTGTCTCGAGCGCCTCGAGCGCGGCCAACGCTGAGAGCGATCCCAAATCGCCGTCGAAGTTGCCACCGTTCGGCACGGAATCGATATGTGAGCCGAAGAGGATGGGCGGCAGGGCGCCATCGGCTCCGGCGCGGCGACCGAAGATATTCCCCGCGGGGTCCAAGCGGGGTTCGAGACCGGCCGCTCTCATCAAGTCCATTACATACCGACGACCTGCGAGATCCGCTTCTGAATAGGCGACTCGACTGACCCCGTCAGCGAAAGTGCCGCCCGACGGTCGTCCGAAGGCGCTGAGTGCTTCAAGTCGCTGTCGCAACGCCGTTGCATCGACCCGGACACGCGGGTTCTGCGCGAGTGCGCGCCGGCCCAGGATGAGAGGACCTACGGCGGCAGCCCCCAGAGTTGTCAAGAACGCGCGCCTGGACGGGTAACGCATGACCGGGACCCCGGGTATGTGACTCAGCTGTAAACCCAGCTGTCTAACGCATCAGTCTAGCTGCACGCGAATGATATCTGACAGTAGCGAGCGAAGCGAGTAACGTGCATCTGCACGATCGCCGGCCCGCCGCGTCAGCTATTCCCAGAGGGATCGGCGGCTCGCTCGTGCCGGTCATCAAGCGCTGAGTATTCGCCCGGCATAGCATTTCGGCGCTCGCCATCGCGCCACCCCCGCGTCCAGCGCATATTCGCTGCGACCGTGAAACGACGATTCCCCTGGGCCACCTGGTCCACCGAACGATTGCTTCAGCTCCGGATCAAGGATCTCGGCCTCACCATCGAAGGGACCTGGCTCGAGCCTCGCGTCCACGCGCTCCACGAGACGCTCGAGCGCCGCGGCGTCCGCCTCCGCCCGCACATCTGGCTGTCGGAGGAGTGGTTCTCGCCGCAGGGCGTGCCCGGGTTCGCCATCCCGTTCTACCTCGCCCATCCCCGTCTCATTCGACTGGAACGCAGTCAGATGCTCGATGTCGAAGGCGGCACTCGTGGCGAGTTCACACGCATCATACGGCACGAGACGGGACACGCGATTCAGCACGGCTACCAGCTCCAGCGGCGCCGCGCGTGGCAACGTCTCTTCGGTAAGTCATCCGAACGCTACCCGGACTACTACCGGCCGAATCCCGCGAGCAAGCGCTACGTGCAGCACTTGCGCCTCTGGTACGCGCAGAGCCATCCGGACGAGGACTTCGCGGAGACCTTCGCAGTCTGGCTCCGGCCGCGTAGCGAATGGCGTAAACGCTATGCCGGCTGGCCCGCCCTCAGAAAGCTCGAGTACGTCGACGAGCTGATGGGTGAGATCGTGGACAGGACGCCGCTCATCACCACGCGACAACGCATGGAGCCCGTTTCCACAATCACCAAGACCCTCGCGCAGCACTACGCCGAGCGCAAGGCGAAGTACAGCGAGGGGCTCCCCGACATCTACGATCGCGACCTGCGGCGTATCTTTTCCGACTCGCCGGCACATCGCAACCAGCCGCTCGCGTCAGTCTTTCTGCGACGTCATCGCACGGAGATCAGACGGATGGTCGCCAAGTGGACCGGCGAATACGAGTTCACGCTCGACGTCGTGCTCGGGCAGATGCTTCGCCGCTCGCGCGAGCTTCGATTGCGCGCGGTCGGGGGCGATCGACAGCTCAGGATGGATTTCGCCGTTCTCCTCACGGTGAAGACGATGCACTTCCTCTACAGCGAAGGACGCCGGGACTGGATCGCGCTGTGAAGAAG
>JALYJX010000143.1 GCA_030775065.1 Gemmatimonadota bacterium
GGAATGAGGAACCTCAACTATCTGCAGCCGCGCCTGCAGATAACCGTCGGCACTACGGTCGAGTGGAAGAACAACGATCCGTTGCCGCACACTGTGACCGCGGTGGACAAGAGCTTCAATTCGGGCATGATCAACCCGGGAAAGACTTACACCCGCACCTTCACGAAGCCGGGCACTTACAACTTCTTCTGCACTCCTCACCCGTTCATGACGGGTGTCGTCGTGGTCAGGGCGCAATGAAGCGGCGTTCATCCCGCAGCGCCGGCCACGACGGTAGATTGGAGCTGCTGAAGCGCCCGTAGCTCAATTGGATAGAGCATCTGACTTCGGATCAGAAGGTTGGGGGTTCGAGCCCCTCCGGGCGCGTGACTTTCACCACAACGACTTACGCGATTCTTCGGAGATCGGCCCGCGGCTGCGGCTTGGTCACCGGTGGCGTGGCCGATTGCTGGGGGGACAATTTCGCAGGCGCACTTGGAGACGGGACCACCGAGTCGGTGCGACTCAGTCCAACTGCGGCGGCCGGTCCCTGACGGCGCCAGGGAGCTCACGCGATCGACGAAGCAGGTAGCTTCGGGCTTGATTGCTCGTCTATGGCGTTCTGGACACTACGATCCCTGCGGATTCGTGATCGGACGCGGATCATAGAACGGCCGGATTTGCTTGAGCTTCCCGTTCGAGATGCGAAAGCAATCGAACACGGGAATCACACCAAACGTAGTGTCGAAGTCAAACACGGTCGCCACGTATTCCCCTTCCACGATGTGCTGCTTCACTCGAATGTCCCTGATTGCCGGGAATAAACCTGCAAGGAAATCCGCAACAGCTCGTTCACCGATCAACTTGGACGACAACGGACTTTCGAAGGTGACGTCAGGAGCAAACGCAACCTCACTGAGATCTTTTTTTCTCAGACCTTCAAGGTAGCCTTCAACAACTTTTATCATTTCGTCTCTCACCAGTCCCCCTTTATCAAACGGTAACTTTCCGATCTCGAAATTGTTCCCGCTCCTTAACGCCCAAGACTGATAGCAGCTATTGCGACGAATCTTGTCCCCTGGCAGAGTCAGGGGTAGTATCGTGTGCAGCTGAATAGAAAGTTATGCCGGCAACATCGTGAATGCAGTCCAGACTGGAGGTTGACAATGAGGCGTCTGGCGGTTCTCGCACTGATCGTCTTCTTCACGGGTGGCGCGGCAACCTTTCCGGCCCAGAGTGACGGTGCTGCTGTACCCACGGCGGGTACAGATGCAAGCCGCTGTGCCGCGCTCGTGAACGTGATGCTGCCGGACCTGCCCGATACGCCGACGCGGATTGTGTCCGCCCGTCTCGTGGACGTGCCGGCGGCAGGCCTCGACGGGGGGCGAGGAGGCGCGCCGATTGCCACGCGCATCAAGCAATACTGTCAAGTGAACGGGTACGTCGCGCCGCAGAACAAGTTTGAGTTGCGGCTCCCGATCCCGGCCGACTGGAATCAACGGTTCTTCTTTACTCCCTGCGCCGGATTCTGCGGCGGCGTCAACGGCGAGGCCTGCAATCCGAGTCTGGCGCGCGGGTACGCCGCGGTGACGCACAACGGCGGCCACGACGGGCGCCAGGGGTTCGACGGCGTGTGGGCAGCCGGCTCCCCCCGTCTTCAGGAGGATTTCGGCTGGCGCGGCGTGCACATCGTAACGATAGCGACCAAGGCCATCACGACGCAGTATTACGGGCGGCCGATCGTGCGGTCTTACATCTCCTCCTGCTCCAAGGGCGGGCAGAGCGTTCTGAGAGAGGCGCAGCAGTTTCCCGAGGATTACGACGGATATCTTCCAATCGCGCCCGTCTACGACTTCGTGGGGCGAGTGATGGCGGGCGCCTGGTTCGCGCAGGCGGTGAACGACGGCCGCGGCGGATCGGTGCTCGATCAGGCGGCGGCGGCCGCGGTGCACAAGTCGGTGCTCGCCCGCTGCGGGTCGCAGGCGGGCGTCGACGAGGGATTGGTCACCGATCCGATGACGTGCGACTGGCGGCCTGAGATGATGGCCTGCTTGTCGGCCAATGCCGCTGGGTCCGATTGCCTGACGCCACAACAGGTCGCCGCCGTCACGCGCCTGATGAGCCCGGTCGTCAACTCGAAGGGCCAGGTCGTCTACGCGTATCCGTACATCGCCGGCACCGAAACCGAGTGGGGCGGATGGAACTATTCACCGGCCGGTCCAGTCCTCAACAACCTCTTGAACGATCAGTTCATGAAGTTCATGGCGGACGCCACGTCCCGCAAGAACGTCAACCCGCTCGGGTCAGACTTCGATCGCGTTCCCGCCACGCTCGCGCGCGCGCGGTCGATCTACGACGCGACGTCGACGGACTTGCGCGCGGTGAAAGCGCGCGGCGGCAAGATCCTGATGTGGCACGGCCTCGCCGACGGTGGCATCATGGCGAGCTCGTCAGTCGGCTACTACGAAAGCGTGGTGAAGACGATGGGCGGGCGGCAATCGACGGAGGACTTCTTCCGCCTGTTCCTGATCCCGGGCGTGCATCACTGCGCGGGCGGGCCAGGGCTCACCGACTTCGACGCGCTCACGCTGCTCGAAAACTGGGTCGAGAAAGGGCAGGCCCCGGACGTCATGATCGCCCGCCGGCTGGCGAACGGCGCAGTGGAGCGCTCGCGCCCAGTCTATCCGTATCCGATTCGAGCCCGGTATTCGTCGGGCAATCCTAAGGACGCGTCGAGTTTTGTGCCGTTCGACCCGGCCCGGCCGTAGCGCGACCCAATCGTTGCTGCTAGGCAACTTTGTCCTAGGGCAAATCTTCTTCGTCGTACCGAGTAGCTTCCCCTCGATCCCGGCAACAGGCTACAACACTCCAGCTTCGGCACATGTTCGGTATACACCCTTGAGGGCTTTGCCGACTGTTGACTTAGTTCACGACTTAGTTTATATTAAGCAATGTCCTCTGTCAACGTTCATCAGGCAAAAACCCACCTCTCCCGGCTGCTTCGCCGAGTTGCCGCGGGCGAAGAGATCATAATCTCCAATGCCGGCAAGCCCGTTGCGCGTTTAGTGCCCATTGGCGGCACGAAGAAGCGCCGCCTGGGCACGGACCAGGGCGCCTTCAAGGTTCCGGACGATTTCGACGATCCCCTCCCGCCCGAGATATTGGACGCCTTCGAACGATGAGGCTCCTGCTCGACACCCACATCTGGCTGTGGATGATCGCGGAGCGCGAACGCTTTGACGCCGAGACGACCGCAGTCCTGGAAAACTCAGCCAACGAGCTCCTGCTCTCAGCCGCCAGCTCATGGGAGATTGCGATCAAGCACTCACTCGGCAAACTGACACTCCCGACGCCCCCGGCCAGGTACGTTCCACAGCAGATCGCAAAAACCGGCGTGACACCGCTCCTTATCGAACACAGCCATGCACTTCGGGTAGCCGATCTGCCCGCGCACCACACGGATCCTTTCGACCGGCTGCTCGTCGCGCAGGCCGAGCTCGAAGGAGTCACGCTCCTTACCGCCGACCGACAGTTCGAACCCTACGGCATTCCTATCGAGTGGGCGTAAGATCCTTCCCCGGACTCTTTTTGCTTTCCCCAAGTCTCGAACCAATCATAGATTGGATCTGAACGATTGGACGTAGCCCGACTCGTTGTAGCCTCTGACTGACCTGAAGAGTCCGGGGTATCATCCTCACTGAACGCATAGCACCCGAATAGCGGAAGAGCGCGCACGCATGGCCCTGTACACCGACGTCACAAATCCGAGCAACTACCATAAAGTCGTAGACTGCCAGTGGGCCTGTCCGGCACACACAAATGTGCCGGAATACCTGCGGCTCATCGCGCAGGGGCGGTACACCGAGTCGTACCTGCTCAATCGCGAGTCCAACGTCTTTCCGGGTATTCTCGGGCGCACCTGCGATCGACCGTGCGAGCCCGCTTGCCGGCGCGTGCGCGTCGACGGGAAGCCGGTCGCCATCTGCCGCCTCAAGCGCGTCGCCGCGGATTTGCGCGATGATGTCACGGAGTATCTGCCGAAAGCCCCCCTCATCCGGAACGGCAAGCGCGTTGCCCTCATCGGCGCCGGCCCGGCTTCGCTGACGGTCGCCAACGATCTCCTCCCAATCGGCTACGAGGTCGTGATCTACGAGAAGACGGCGCGCGCCGGTGGCCTGATGCGCTTCAACATTCCCGCCTTTCGGCTACCCGAAAGCGTGTTGAACGAAGAAACGCAGTGCATCATCGACATGGGGGCCGAGGTTCGGTACGACACGACGGTCGAGAGCATGAAGGCGCTGCTCGATGAAGGGTACGATGCCGTATTCGTCGGAAGCGGTGCGCCGAAGGGGAAGGAGCTGGACATCCCCGGTCGCTGGGATCCGGGCGCGCGCGAAAAAATTCACATCGGCATCGAGTGGCTTGGATCCGTGCACTTCGGCCACATCGACAAGATCGGCGAAAAAGTGCTGATCATCGGCGTCGGCAACACGGCGATGGACTGCTGTCGCACTTCGCGGCGGCTCGGCGGCGTTGACACGAAAGTCATCGCGCGCCGCTCACGCCCGTACTTCAAGGCGTCGCCGTGGGAGCTGGAAGACGCGGAAGAGGAAGGCATTCAGATCGTCGAGAACCATGCACCCAAGCGGTTCGTGGTCGAGGGCGGAAAGCTCGTCGGCATGGAATTCGAGCGCCTCGAGTGGACGGAGACAAACGACCGGCAGACCAGCAAGGTCATCGATACGGTCACTCTGCCCTGCGACGAAGTGATTCTGGCCATCGGACAGGACAATGCGTTTCCGTGGATCGAGCGCGACATCGGCATCGCATTCGACCAGTGGAACATGCCGGTTGTCGACAAGACGACGATGGAGTCTTCACTCCCCGGTGTTTTCTTCGGCGGCGATTCGGCGTGGGGACCATCGAACATCATCTGGGCCGTGGAGCATGGACATCAGGCGGCAATCTCCGTTCACCAGCACTGTCACGGTCTTTCGGTGACGGACCGTCCGCCGCAGGGAATGCATCTGGCCAGCACCAAGATGGGAATGCATTCCTGGGCGTACAGCAACGATTACAATCTGTCGCCCCGCGCGAAGATGAATCACGCGGAGCTGGTGGAGCGTTTCTCGAAGATCAGCGTGGAGGTGGAGCTCGGATTCACGCCCGAGCAGACGGCGACTGAAGTTGAGCGCTGTCTCAACTGTGACATCGAAACGCACTTCAGCGCTTCGCTCTGCATCGAGTGCGACGCATGCGTCGATGTGTGTCCCGTCAATTGCCTCACAATTGCGCCGCCCCCGGAGTCGGAAGCGGAGCTTCGCGCACGACTGTCGGCACCCGCGGAGAATCTCACCCAGGACATCTTCGTCTCGGAGGCTTTGCCGCAGACGAAGCGGGTCATGGTGAAGGACGAAGACATCTGCCTGCACTGCGGATTGTGCGCCGAGCGATGTCCAACGGCGGCCTGGGACATGGCGAAATTCGCCCTCGTGCTGCCGTATGCTTTCAGCGAGTCAGGCACGGTCGTCCCGGTGACCGTATGAGCGGCATCAACGACTTTGCGTTCAAGATGGCCACTGTAAATGGCACCGGCTCGGCCAGCGCCAACAGCCTGCTCATGCAGGCGATTTTCCGCATGGGCATTCCCGTCACGGGCAAGAACATCTTTCCGTCGAATATTCAGGGGCTGCCGACTTTCTATGAGATTCGTGTCAGCAAGGACGGCTACATCGCACGTCCGCCTGACGTGGACCTCGTGGTTGCGCTGAACCCGAGCACCTACGCGAAGGATGTGGCAACGGTACGTCCCGGCGGCTACCTCCTGTACGATTCGTCGTGGCCGCTCGAGCCCGAGCTCGTGCGCGAGGGCATCACGATTCTCGGCATTCCCTTCGGCCACATGTGCGTGGAGAACTTCAAGGGCGACCGCGATCGCACCCTGCTCCGCAACATCGTGTACGCGGGCGCACTCGCGGCGCTGCTGGAAATCAACATGGAAATCGTCGGCCAGATGCTCATCGAGAAGTTCTCGAAGAAGAAGAAGCTGCTCGACGCCAACAACATCGCCATCAGGCTCGGCTACGATTACGCGAAGGCAAACTACGACTGTCCGCTGCCGTTTCATCTCGAGAAGATGAACGCCAACGGCGATTCGATAATCATCGATGGCAATACGGCAGCTGGACTCGGCGCCGTGTACGCCGGTGCGACTGTCGGAGCGTGGTATCCCATCACGCCGTCCACTTCGCTGATGGAAGCGTTCAAGAATTTCTGCGAGAAGTTTCGCACCGACCCCGAGACGGGTCTGGCCCGCTACTGCATCATCCAGGCGGAAGACGAGCTGGCCGCGGCGGGCATCGCGATCGGCGCCGGATGGGCGGGTGCGCGCGCATTCACTAACACGGCGGGCCCCGGGATCTCGCTCATGCAGGAGTTCATCGGGCTCGCGTACTACACCGAGATACCGGCTGTCTTCTACGACATCCAGCGCACGGGCCCTTCCACGGGAATGCCGACGCGCACCCAGCAGGGCGATCTGATGTCGCTGGCGTACGCGTCACACGGCGACACCAAGCACATCGTGCTGTTTCCCTGCAATCCGGAAGAGTGCTTCTATATGAGTGTCACCGCGTTCGATCTTGCCGAGCGATTTCAGACGCCGGTGTTCGTGGCGAGCGATCTCGACATCGGCATGAACGACTGGATGTGCAAGCGGCTCACGTGGGACGACAGCTATCGTCCGGATCGGGGCAAGGTTCTTGGTGCGGAGGAGCTTGCCAACGTGAAGAAGTTCTCGCGCTACCTGTGCGAGGATGAAGACGGGATCGCTGCGCGCACACTTCCCGGCGTGCATCCAAACGGTGCGTACTTCGTCCGCGGCTCGGGTCACGACAAGCATGGCGCATACACGGAAGACTCGGACGCGTATCAGGAAGTGCTGGACCGCCTGGCGATCAAATTTGCCGCTGCAGCCAAAGCGGTGCCCGAGCCGGAGGTTCGCCTCCAGGCGGACGCGAGCGTTGGCATCGTCTCACTCGGAGGTTGCCACGCGGCGGTGATCGAAGCGATCGATCGTCTGCGCGATCAGGGAATCGTCGCGGACTACATGCGCATCAGGGCCTTCCCTTTCAACGAATCGGTCAAGGCGTTTCTCGATTCGCACGCCACAGTGTTCGTGGTAGAGCAGAACCGCGACGCGCAGCTCCGCTCGTTGCTGGCCATCGAGACCGGTGCCGCGCGCGATGCGATGGTGCCCGTGCTCGATTACGGCGGCATGCCGCTCACGGCGAGGGTCGTCGTGACGGCGGTCGCAAATCATATGACGCAGGTGCCCGCGTGACCTCGATTACCAAACCGCCTGTTCGCCATCCGGGGCTGCGCAAGAACACCCTCGGCTTCACGGTGCGCGACTACGAAGGGGCGATGTCAACGCTGTGCGCCGGATGTGGTCACGACTCCGTGACCGCGGCGCTGGTGCAGGCGTGCTGGGAGCTGGCGCTGCCCCCTCATCGCGCCGCGAAGATGAGCGGCATCGGCTGCTCGTCAAAGACCACCGCGTATTTCATGAGACAGTCGCACGGCTTCAACAGCGTGCATGGACGCATGCCCTCAGTCACGTCCGGCGCGAACGCGGCAAATCGCGACCTCATCTACATCGGCATTTCCGGCGACGGAGACTCTCTGTCGATTGGGCTCGGACAATTGTCGCACGCCATTCGGCGCAACGTCCGCATGCTCTACGTGATCGACAACAACGGCGTCTACGGACTCACGAAAGGCCAGTTCTCGGCCTCGGCCGATATTGGCTCCACGTCGAAGAAGGGTGAGGCCAACCTGCAGCCGCCGATCGACCCCGTGCTGCTCTCTCTGACACTGGGCGCAACGTTCGTCGCGCGCAGCTTTTCAGGCGACAAGGGGCAGCTGATCCCAATCCTCAAGGCTGGACTCACACACAACGGCCTGGCGCTCGTCGACATCATCTCGCCGTGCGTGACATTCAACGATCACGAAGGGTCCACCAAGAGCTACAAGTTCACGCGCGAGCACGAGGTCGAGGTCGTGGAGGCTGATTTCGTTCCGCTGAGGCGCGAGGTCGTAGCGCCGCAAACTGATGAGGCCGTGACTGTCGTGACGATGCACGACGGCAGCACGGTGCGGTTTAGAAAAACGCCTCAGGGGTACGATCCGACCAATCGAGAGGCGGCGTACACGCACGTGCGCGCTTGCCAGCAGCGCGGCGAAGTGGCGACGGGCCTGCTCTTCCTCGACGAGAATGGTCAGGACATGCACGCGGTGTCGAAGACGGTCGAGACGCCGCTGGTCGATGTGCCCTTCGAGCAGCTCTGCCCGGGGAACGATGCGCTGCAGAAGCTGATGGAGAAATTCCGGTAGCCGAGCGTCAGAGGGCGTCGATGTCAGGAATCGTAACACGGGTCTTCGCCCGAAAATTCGACGTCGATCTACTGTGAACGCTGGTTTTCGGCGTGGCGAGCCACGCGCTGTGGTCAGCCTCCACGAAGCCGTTGCGATCATCGTCGGCATTGTCATCGGTGCCGGCATCTTCAAGTCACCGTCGTTAGTCGCCGGCATGACCGGCACCGCAGGGTGGATGTTTGCGGCGTGGGCACTCGGAGGCCTTGTGTCCCTCATCGGTGCGCTGTGTTATGCGGAGCTTGCGACCACATATCCGAATGTCGGAGGTGACTACCACTTCCTCCACCGTGCTTTTGGCCGGGCGGTGTCATTCATCTTCGCCTGGGCGCGGTTCTCCGTCATCACCACCGGCTCGATCGCT
>JALYJX010000144.1 GCA_030775065.1 Gemmatimonadota bacterium
TTCATGAGGTAGATCACAATCGCGTTTCGAGGCAGCGGCTTGCCGCTCCACGCCGGGTGGTGCTCGGCCGAGACCTTGTAGAAGAAATTCAGAACCGAGCGGCTCAGGACATAGCCGAACCTGTAGTACGCGAGTATGCTGAACGATGGGATGATCTCGTCGATGTATTCTTCGACGCGCGACCAGACTTTGTCCGCCGCGAGTCCATGAGCCGCGCCGTGCGCCGCCACGGCACGGGTCAATTCCGGATTCGTCAGAAGGATCTCGCGAACCCTCGATTTCTCGGCGAGCTTGAACTTGCCCTCGCGGGAGCCGCGCTCCCGTACAGAGCGGACTGCGGTGCGGTTTAAGTAGCGACGGATCGCCGTGGACAGCATCGGATGGTGGTGGGCGACAGCGGATGATTGCTGCGGCTATTTCCTGGTGAGGCGCATCAGCCAGATGTCGGCCTGGTGCTTTCCGATAGTGAAGTTGAAGTTCTTCCCGTCGGTGCTGAACTCCGGACGATACGGAGAGCGATCGGGACTGTCGAAACGAACAAGAGTCGAGCGGCGGGACCCGTCCAGCGAAACGCCGGCTATTCGGCCGGTTCCACTCGGCGTATACGGTCGATAATAGATCGTTTGACCGTCTCGGCTCCAACCGCCAACCGCGCCGACTATTTCCGTCGAATCGTTTTTTACTACAAGGCGCGACGCGCCCCCCGCCGCCGGAACGACGCGGAGGCCATCCCCCAATGCCACATATGCCAGCGTCTTGCCGTCGGGAGACCAGGACGATGCATACGCAAACTAGGATTTCGTCAGCTGCTTCGCCGGACCTCCCGCGACCGGCATTGTGAAAATGTCCTGTTGGCCGCCGCCAGCGCGGTCCGAGAAAAAGGCTATGAACTTCCCGTCGGGCGACCAGCCGTCTATGAACTCGTGCGCCGGCCCTCCGGCGACGACCTTCTGGGATGAGCCGTCAGACTCCATGACGAATACGTCACGCGTTCCACCACGCCAGGAATGGAACGCGATGCGGCGGCCATCCGGGGACCACTTGGGACGGAAGTCGTCGGCCGCATCGTGAGTCAGCTGCTCGACCCCGGTGCCGTCGGTTTTGATCTTGTAGATGTCGGAGTTCCCATTCCTGTCAGAATCGAAGACGAGCCACTGCCCGTCAGGGCTTACACTGGGCATTTCGATGCGCTCGCCTGCCGAGGTGATCTGATGTGCCTCGTTGACCGAAACCGAACCGGACGGAGACACGGGAACCCTCCAGATCCCCACGCTCGTGTTGGTGACCGAATAGGCAAGCGTGCCATCGCCACCCACCGATATTCCGTGAACGTTCAGCCCCGTCGTGAGTCTCTGCGGCGCGCCGGCCGGATTCATTGCAGTGAGGCGCTGATAATAGATGTCGCGCCCGCCTCCGGTGCTGGAAACGAAAAACAAACCCGCGCCGTCGGTCGACCACACAGGACTGATGTTGAGACTTGTACTGTCACCGATGCTGCCACCCTTCTTCCCATCGGCACCGACGATTCTGATAGTGCTCGGTGACATGTTCGCGAACTGATCAGTAGCGTAGATAAATGCCGAGTTTCCCTCGACGAACGCGATGCGCGAGTCGTCAGGCGACCACGAGACGGAGTGTGGATCGTACGCGGTGAGTAGAGGGCGAGCGTTCGACCCATCAGGTGCGGCGATGAGGATGCGTCCCGATGTGCCGGCATAGGTCAGTCGCTTGCCGTCGTGCGAATACGCAGGACTGCCGAACCACTCGTCCGCAGTGGCCGTAACCAGTCTCCGAACGGTTCCGCCGAGTGCCGGGACGTCAGCAGCTCCGAGAGGATCCGAAAATGCCAACCGCGATCCGTCAGCCGACCAGTACGGACCGCGCCCTGGTCCGATGCGAACGGGCTGCCCGCCGCTCACCTGGCGCACGAAGATCTCAGTCAGGAAAGGGGAGCCGGCTGCATAGGCCAGCAGCTTTCCGTCCGGCGAGACCGCCGGGGTTATCTCGATGCCGTTGTCGTTCGTTACCTGTTGCGCGCCGCCGACTTCGTAGGCCGCGCCACTCCCTCCACCGATGTATCTGCTCGCGACGAGACTCCCAAGCAGCGCCGCGGCAGCTACTCCGCCAATCACAAGGCCTCGCTTTTTTCGCGAAGGCGCCGGCGTGGCCGCGCCTGTGTCCCGCGAGATCGCATGGGCGGGAATGGTTCCGCTCACCGGCGTTGCGACTACCTCCAGCTGCTCGCGAACCTCGTCGGCGGTTTGAAACCGATCTGCCGGCTTTTTCTCGAGGCACCGCATTATCACCGTCACCAAGGCCGGCGGAAGATTCGCGCGGTGCCTGGTGATTGGCAGAGGGGTCTCTGTTACATGCGCGGCAAGAACCTGCTGTGGGTTCTTGCCGGCGAAAGGCGGCGACCCAGCCAGCAGCTCGTACCCCATTACTCCGAGCGAATAGATGTCGCTCCGGTGATCGGCCATGGGGTCGGCCGTCGCCTGCTCGGGCGACATGTAACTCGGCGTGCCGAGGGCAACGCCAACCGAGGTCAGGTTGACCTCGCCTGTCGCCGCGCTCAGCGCTTTGGAAACGCCGAAATCCGTGACGAGCGCGTGATGCCCGGACAGGAGAACGTTTTCCGGCTTGATGTCGCGGTGAACTATTCCGTTCGAATGGGCGAAATCGAGTGCATCGGCGACTTCGCGAAGAATGCGCAACGCATCCGCTACTGGCAGCTCTCCGGACCGCGACAACCGGCCACGCAACGTCTCGCCCTGAATGAACGGCATCGTATAGTAGAGGAGACCGTCCTTTGCTCCTGCGGAGAGAAGCGGGACGATGTGCGGATGCTGCAGGCGCGCGGCCATCTGGATCTCGCGCCGGAACCGGTCAACATTGAGGCCGGCCGCGAGGTCTGGCGGGAGAACCTTGACCACGACGTTGCGCGACAGCTCTACTTCCTCGGCGACGAATACTCGCGACATCCCGCCGCCGCCGAGCTCCGAGGTTATGCGATAGCCGCTCCCAAGAGTTGACTGGAGCCGCTCGATGAGCTCAGGCATCGGTCGCACCAGGCCGTGGCATTGCAGGAAGCTAGGGTTAGCAGCGGAAGACCGAAAGCACTTCCTGTCTGACGGTGGGCTTTAGTAACCCCTTGCAAGCGACACTCATTTCGATTCCATTCCCCGCTCTTGAGCTCACCCATCTCGCTGCACAGCACTGCGTTAACCCGCCGGCGCATGGTGGGCGCGCTGACTCTCGCCGCGATATTCGGCGCAACTGCGACAGCGGGCGCGCAACTCCGCCCGCTGGAGCCGTTCTCGTGGCGCGTCTTCGAGGATGACGTCAGGATTGCGGCGGACTCGCGCATTGCGAGGTACCAGGGCCAGCGAGCCTCCCTGGCTGGAACGAAGGGCGATCTGTGGGAAGTGCCGACGATGTCATTCGCATGGACCAGCGGCCGGTTCACTATTCTGGCCAGCGGCACAGCTGTACGATTCTTCGCCGAGCGGGAGCGATTCGGCCCGCCATTTCCGGGCGTGCTTCCCGCGCGGAATGGCCGACGCTATGACTCCGGAGAGTACACCATCGGAACAGGGGTCAGATTGACTCCGTTGCGTCACCCAATCGAAGCGCTGCTTCGGTTTGGGACGCGCCTGCCGACAACTGACAACCGGACGGGGCTGGACCGTGACGCAACCGACTTCTTCGCGACGATCGTCGGTCATGCCCGACGTCGATCGCTTTCGGTAAGCCTCGAGGCCGGCCTCGGCATCACCGCCACTCGCGATTCCACCTACGAGCAGGACGACCTGCTGCTGTACTCGGCTCGCGTCGAGTACGAGCGCGGCAGAGTCAAACCGTCGCTGGTGGTAGTCGGGCAGGCACACGGTCCCACGCACAGGGAGCGGCGCGGAGTCGAGGACCTGAGCGAGGCCCGCCTCGGTTTGCGGTTTGGTGATCGCACGTGGATCCGTCTCGAAGGCGTCAAAGGGATGGAGACGTTCTCCCCCGCCTATGGCCTCAGCCTCGCGGTCGGCACCCTGCGATAACAAGGCCATCAGAGCCGTCAGCAGCGCGGACTTGATCTCACTGGACCGCCACGCTCAGCGAGCGCGGCGCGCGCGGGCTGCAAAGTGCAGGAAGTATCTGCTCAACGACTCGGCCGAGCTCGGCGAAACGGGCTCGTCCCAGAACAGCGCGCAAAACTCAGCGCGCGCGCGCAGAATCTCGCGTCGCCGGTGCCCACGCCACCGGTCATCCTGAGCTGTCAGATCCAGAAGCTCGAGCGCACGATCTGCGGCGGATTGAAATCGCGCGGTATTACCGGCGCGCCACGCTCGAATCGCCCGATCGACCTCGCTGCCGGCGTTGCCCAGCTGCTCGCTGAGCGACAGCCGGTGCCATCGGCCCGCCGACAGCGTTTCGTGACCCGCGCTCGTCATTCAGGAATCAACTCCGTCACTATTTCACGAATCCGTTCCCGCAGGTTCTCGTCCTCGACGTCGCGCGAGCGGTTGTTCAGTGCCGGGCGAATGTTGATCATCGAGTCGAACTCGATCCAATTCTCTCCTATCTCGGCCGGGTAAAGGTTGATGCCCCAGAGGTTGTTCTGCACGGACCCGTCGTCGAGCAGAGCGCTCTCTTCGTCGGAGTGCAGCTCGCCACCAAGCGCGATCACTCGGCGGCTCACATCGACCACGCCTTTTATCATTTCGCCGAACGAATCGCGAGCGAGCTGCGCTACGTGGTAGCGCGAGGTGGGGCTTTTCAGAATTATGATGGTCATTCGACTGGGCAGGCGGGCCGATACCACTGTGGAATATACATGCGCTCAGGTCTTTCACCTCCCGGTCAATGAATCATGCGGGGCGCACAACGAAAAAAGGGAAGAGCGGTTGCTCTTCCCTTTTCTCGTCGAGCACCAGCGTGAGTCTACAGCTCGTCGTCTGCCAGCGCCGGGGCGGTGACTTCCTCCAAATCAGGCTCCGCGAGAATCTCGGCAATACTCGGCTCGGGAAGAATCTCCGGCAGCGGGGGCTGCGGTGCACCCTCGATGTCGACTTCCTGGTAGCGGTACATGCCCGTACCCGCCGGAATCAGGTGGCCGATGATGATGTTCTCCTTCAGGCCCATCAGCTCGTCCCTCGCTCCACGGATTGCCGCGTCGGTAAGAACCCGCGTCGTCTCCTGGAAGCTCGCCGCAGATATGAACGACTGCGTCGTGAGACTCGCCTTCGTGATGCCGAGGAGCAGCGGCTCCGAAGTCGCCGGATCATCCTTCCGCTTCTTCGTCTTTTCGTTGACGTCGCGGAAGGTCTGCTTGTCGACGTGCTCGCCCTCGAGGAACGGCGTGTCAGCCGACTCGAGCACGCGCACCTTCTGAAGCATCTGCCTGACGATCACGCCAATGTGCTTGTCGTTGATCTTCACGCCCTGCAGGCGATACACCTCCTGCACTTCGTTGAGCAGGTACTCCTGAACCGCTCGCGGTCCCTTGATGCGGAGAATGTCGTGCGGGTTCACCGGGCCCTCTGACAGACGGTCACCGGCACGCACGCGATCTCCCTCGTGCACGCGAAGGTGCTTGCCTGCTCCGACCTCGTAGAGCTGCGGCTCGGCGGTCGCGTCTGGCGATCCATCCGGCGCTATTGGCGTCACGAAAATCTCACGCTTGCCGCGCTTGATGTCGCCGAATCTCACCACACCGTCGATCTCGGTCACGGTCGCCGGATCCTTTGGCTTGCGCGCCTCGAACAGCTCGGCGACACGCGGCAGACCACCCGTGATGTCGCGCGTCTTGTAAGCCTCACGGCTCACCTTGGCGAGAATGGTTCCAGCCGTGATGCGCTCTCCGTCCTTCACCGTCAGCTGCGCACCAACCGGTATCACGAAATCGCGCAGACGCTTTTCCTTCGCGCCCTTGGTCTCCCAGATCTCGATGTGCGGGTGAAGCTTCTTCTCCCGGTCCTCGATTACGACAGTCTGACGAAGGCCCGTGAGGTCGTCGAGCTCATCGGACATCGATTCGTCCTGTACAAGGTCAACGAACCTGATGACTCCCTCGACGTCGGAGATGATCGGGTTGCTGTACGGATCCCAGCTGAAGATGACCTGATCCTTCTTCACGAGTTCGCCATCCTTGACCATCAGAGTTGCTCCAAGCGGAACCTGAAGCCGCGCTCCGACCTTGTTGTCGCTTGCAGCGCGGATCGTGAGCTCACCTTCATACGAGGTGACGATCTGCTGGCCCTCGCCATTGGTTACGGTGACAAGACGGTCGCCGTACTCGATGGTTCCCTCCACCTTCGATTTGCGTGTAGTCTGCTCAGCGATACGAGCGGCCGTTCCACCGATGTGGAACGTGCGCAGCGTGAGCTGCGTGCCCGGCTCGCCGATCGACTGCGCCGCGATGATGCCGACGGCTTCCCCCTTGTCCACCATTCCCATGGTGGCCAGGTTCCGGCCGTAACACATCTGGCAGAGCCCGCGCTTTGCCTCGCAGGTGAGAACGCTCCGGATGCGAACCGTCTCGATTCCGGAATCCTCGACGGCTCGCGCCATGTCCTCGTCGATCAGCTGACCGGCTTCCGCCAGCAGCGTACGACGACCCGACTGGTCGGTCTCGTGCGGATCCTCGATGTCCTCGGCGGCAACTGTACCGACAATACGCTCCGCCAAAGGCTCGATGATGTCCTCGCCTTCCTTCAAGGCGCCGACGTCGAGCCCGAGAATCGTACCGCAATCCTCGTCGGTAATCGTCACGTCCTGAGCAACGTCAACCAGACGTCGTGTGAGGTAACCGGCGTCCGCCGTCTTGAGCGCGGTGTCGGCCAGACCCTTACGGGCGCCGTGCGTCGAGATGAAGTACTCGAGCACCGACAGACCTTCTCGAAAATTCGACTTAATTGGACTCTCAATAATTTCGCCGATTCCACCGGTGAGCTTCTTCTGCGGCTTGGCCATCAGTCCGCGCATCCCGGCCAGCTGACGGATCTGGTCGCGCGATCCGCGTGATCCGGAATCGAACATCATGAAGACCGGATTGAATCCGTCGTTCGACTTCCGCATCGCGCTCACCATCGCGTCCGCGATGTCGGAGTTCGCATGCGTCCACGTGTCGATCACCTTGTTGTAGCGCTCACCGTTTGTGATGTTGCCCGTCTGGTAAGCGCGCTGGAAGCGCTCGACGCGCTCGGTTGCATCCTGAAGAAGGCTCTCTTTCTCCTCGGGGATGTGGAGATCCTCGATGCCGATGGAGATTCCACCTCGCGTGGCGTAGCGGAACCCGAAATCCTTCAGCCGGTCGAGGAAAGGCACCGTGCCGGTGAGGCCGGTTCTGCGATAGGACTCGAACACCAGCTCTCCCAGCGCCTTCTTCTTCATGTCGTGGTTCTGAAAGCCGATCTCCTTCGGGATGATCGCGTTGAACATCGCGCGACCGGCCGTCGTGTCGACCCATCTTCCGCCATCGACGTCGTTCACCCAGTACTTGATCGCCGTATGGAAATTCACATAGTCCTGGGCAAGCGCGATCTCGACCTCGGCCACGTTGCTGAACCGGCGCGCGGTCTTGATCTGCTTGTCGAAGTCGGCCGGCGCCTTGGTCGCGAAGTAGCAGCCGAGCACGATGTCCTGGCTGGGCTCGGCGACCGGGCGTCCGTCGGACGGCTTCAGAATGTTGTTCGACGACAGCATGAGCAGGCGGCACTCGAGCTGCGCCTCGAACGAAAGAGGAACGTGCACTGCCATCTGGTCGCCGTCGAAGTCGGCGTTGAACGCCGCGCAGACGAGCGGGTGAATACGGATGGCCTTGCCTTCGACGAGGACCGGCTCGAACGCCTGGATTCCGAGCCGATGCAGAGTAGGCGCGCGATTGAGCAGCACCGGATGGTCGCGGATGATCTCCTCGAGGATCTCGTACACCTCGGGTGATTCCTTCTCCACGATCTTCTTGGCGCGCTTCACCGTCTCGGCGATTCCCTTCTCGACGAGCTTGTGAATGATGAACGGCTTGAAGAGCTCGAGCGCCATCGCCTTTGGAAGTCCGCACTGGTGCAGCTTCAGCTCCGGACCGACGACGATCACCGAACGTCCTGAATAGTCGACGCGCTTGCCGAGCAGGTTCTGACGGAACCGGCCCTGCTTGCCCTTGAGCATGTCGGACAGCGACTTCAGCGGGCGCTTGCCGCGGCCGCGGATTGCCTTGGAGCGACGACCGTTATCGAACAACGCGTCGACCGCTTCCTGAAGCATGCGCTTCTCGTTGCGCAGGATGACTTCGGGGGCGCGGTGTGAGATGAGCTTCATCAACCGGTTGTTGCGGTTGATGACGCGACGATAGAGATCGTTGAGATCGGACGTCGCGAAGCGTCCGCCGTCGAGCGGAACGAGCGGACGAAGATCCGGCGGAATTACCGGTATCACGTCCATGATCATCCACTCAGCCTTGTTGCGGGTGTTGCCCTGGTCGCCGGAGTTGCGGAACGCATCCACAACCTTGAGGCGCTTCAGCATCTGCTTCTTGCGATGCTGCGAGCCTTCGTCCACCAGACCCGCGCGCAGCTCGTCGGCAACCTTGTCGACGTCGATGCGCCTGAGAAGCTCACGCACCGCCGGCGCTCCGATGTCGGCGTGGAACGCGTTGTCGCCTTCGTCCCTTGCCTTCGCTTTCAGCTCGAGATACCGATCCTCGTCGAGCAGCTCGTTCTGAGTGACTTCCTGCTCGCCCGGCTCGATGACGACGTAGTTCGAGTAGTAAATGACCTTTTCGAGGT
>JALYJX010000145.1 GCA_030775065.1 Gemmatimonadota bacterium
AACCGAGGAAGCGCAGGCAGCGGAGCATGATGCCGGAGTGCCGACGGAGAACGTCGCGGAGCTGCCCGGTGCGGAGTTTGACGGGCCCCGCATCGCCGATGCGCCGGTCATTGTCGACGCTTTGCTTGGCACCGGATCCTCCGGTCAGCCGCGCGAGACCATCGCCGCGGCAATCGAGATAATCAATCGCGCAGGCCGCGATGGCGCCGTGACTGTCGCGCTCGACCTCCCATCAGGACTCGACGCCTCCACTGGTGACCACGAGCTGTGCGTCGAGGCAGATCTCACCCTGACGTTCGGCGTGCTGAAGCGTGGTCTTCTGCTGGCACGCGAGGTTTCCGGCGAGATTGTCGTCCTCGACATAGGGCTGGTGAGTGGACCAGCGCTCGATTCGCTTCCGCTGCTTGTCGATCACGACTGGGTAGCGAAGCGAATTCCGGAGATTCCGGCGGATGCGCACAAGGGCACGCGTCGTCGTCTTGCGATCGTTGCAGGTGGCGAAGGCATGGCTGGAGCTGCCATCCTCGCGGGAAAGGGAGCTCTTCGGAGCGGAATAGGCCTGATTCGGTTGGCTGTTGCCGGCCAGAACATCACCGCGATTCATGTCGGACTCCCGGAGGCGCTGGTACAGCCCTGGCCAGTGGATCCAGCTGCTCTTGCTGCCTTGAACGATGACGCAGACGCGCTGGCGATCGGTCCGGGACTCGGAAGATCTCCCGAAGTTCGGGACCTCGTTGAGCGGGTTCTGCTTGTGTGGCGCGGGCCCGTAGTCGTGGACGCAGACGCTTTGAGCGTCTTCGAAGGCGATGCCGCCTCGCTCGCCAAGCTGTTGCGCGGACGGCCTGCCATCATCACGCCCCATCCCACCGAGCTGGCGCGGCTGCTCGGGCGAGAGACTGCGGACGTCCTGAAAAACCGCTTCGACATTGGCGCTGACCTGGCGCGCGACATTGGCGGAGCGGTGCTCCTCAAGGGAACGCCGACCGTGATTTTTGGTCCCGATGGGCAGCGAATCGTCAGCGCGGCAGGAACGGCGGCCCTCGCGACCGGCGGGAGCGGCGACGTTCTCTGCGGCATCGTCGGGACTCTTCTCGCCCAGGGTATCGCCCCGTCGAGCACTCTCGAGGAAGGGGCAACCGAATCAGCAGGCAGTAATCCGGGATCGCCTGCTGAGATTGCAGCAGTAGCGGCATTCATTCACGGCCGTGCGGCTGAGCTGTGCGGGCCGGTGCGTGGAACGACGCTCGAGGATATCCTCCTGGCGTTGACGGATGCGTGGAACGAGACGGTCGCCCCGCACGAAGGGCAAACGTTGGCGTGTTTGCCGGGCGTCCCATGAACGCGACTGAGGCAACTCGGGCTTGCCGTGGCTGGTGACAAGGCTGAGGCGCAGAGTCACACATCGCTGCGCGAGGGAACCGAGTTCGACCTCGTACGCCGAATGCTCGACCGCTGGGGAAACAAAGCTCACGCAATCGGTGACGACGCTGCTGTTCTCGCTCCCGGTGCCGCTACGTCGCTTGTCATCAGCACCGATGCATCCGTTGAGAACGTGCACTTCCACCGCGGGTGGCTTACACCGAAGGAGATTGGATATCGCGCCACGGCTGCGTCGCTGAGCGATCTTGCGGCAATGGCGGCCGAGCCGCTCGGAGTTCTCGTCGCAATGACTCTGCCGGCCGAGTGGCGCGACCGCCTGGATGAAATTGCCGACGGAATCGGCGAAGCGACCGAAGCGTCATCGACGTGCATACTTGGCGGTGACCTGAGCGACGGCCGCGATCTTTCACTCGCCGTCACCGTGCTTGGCAGTTCTTCCAATCCGTTGCGTCGCAGTGGCGCGCGCGCGGGGGACCGCGTTTACGTCACAGGGAAGCTCGGCGGCCCGGCCGCCGCGCTGCTCGCGCTCACGTCGAACAAGACCCCTTCGCCTGATGCGCGCGAGCGCTTCGCGCACCCGGTGCCTCGAATACGTGAGGCCCTTTGGCTAGCCGCGCATGGCGCGGCCTCGGCCATCGATATCTCCGACGGACTCGCCGCGGACCTCTCGCACATTGCCGCCGCCAGCGGCGTTTGTATTTCGATAAGCCTTGATCGAATTCCGGTAATGGACAACGCGTCAGCGAAGGATGCAGCGGGGAGCGGCGAGGAATACGAGCTCGCGGTCACATCACACGCAGCACTCGATACGCGCGCGTTCAGCAGAGAATTCGGCCTGCCGCTCACCGAAATCGGCGCGGTTGAGCAGGGTAGGCCCGTTGTTCGCGTCTTCGACCACGGCGCTCCGGTTCCGACGCCCAGCGGATACCGTCACTTCGAGCCATGAACGAACGTGCGGCGCCGCTAGCTTCCGTCCCGAATACGTTCCAGCGATGATCGTCTTAGCCGTGATTCGCACGATCTTCGCCGCCACGATTGGTGCGCTGGCCACTACGATTGGCGGACTGTCGGCAATGATTGCCGGGCTTTTTGGTGTTCAGGATCGAGAGGGCGGCATATTCGATCACACGCCCCGGGTCTGGTCGCGCATCATCCTGTGGGGAGCTGGAGTCAGCACCCGGGTTCACAGCCCGGAGCTGATGATGGGTGGTGAGCCGCGAATCTACATGTCGAACCACCTGAGCTGGTTTGACATTCCGGCGCTTGCGTCCGTGCTGCCGCGTTACAAGTTCGTCGCAAAGGCGGAGCTGTTCAAAGTTCCAGTTTTCGGACCGGCGATTCGCGCGATCGGCATGGTACCAATCGAACGACAGGCGGGGAAGGCTGCGTTCGCGGCTTATGACGTAGCGGCGGGCAAAATTCGCGCGGGAAACTCGGTCGTAGTTTTTCCCGAGGGGTCGCGCGGATACGACTACCCAATCCGACCGTTCAAGAAAGGCCCATTCGTCCTCGCGATAGCTGCCGGCGTCCCGATTGTGCCCGTTCTCCTCTACGGGACGCGCGACGTGTTCGCCAAGGGCACGATGTTGGTGCGCTCCGGGCCGCTTCATATACATTTGCTCGAGCCCGTGCCGACAGCGGGTCTCGATCTCTCGGACCGCGACGAGCTCGCTCAAACCGTTCGGTCGCGACTGGTCGATGCTCTCGATTCACTCTACCGAATCAAAAGCGAGCCGTCTCGAGCGCAGCCGCAGATGGCCGATTCCGAGTAGCCTCACTCACGAACTTCCAAACTACATGTCAACGATTCTAGATATTCGCGCGCGGGAAATCATCGACAGCCGTGGCAATCCTACCATTGAAGCCGACGTAACACTGGCGAGCGGAGCGACTGGACGCGCCGCAGTGCCGAGTGGTGCATCCACAGGGGAGCATGAGGCGCTGGAGCTGCGCGACGGCGATGCAGATCGGTACGGCGGCAAGGGTGTGCAGCTCGCCGTTCAGAATGTCGAGGAGCGAATCGCCCCGGCGCTGAACGGGCTCATCGCGGCGGACCAGGTGGCGATCGATCGCGCAATGATCGATCTCGATGGCACGCCCAATAAGGGGAAGCTCGGCGCGAATGCGATTCTCGCCGTGTCGATGGCGACCGCCCGCGCCGCCGCCGAGGAATCGGGGATGCCGCTGTACCGTTACCTCGGCGGACCGCTGGCGCGAATTCTTCCCGTCCCGATGATGAACATCCTGAACGGCGGAGCTCACGCCACAAATACCGTGGATTTCCAGGAGTACATGATCGTCCCCATCGGCACCGACAATTTCGCCGATGCTGTGCGTATGGGAGCCGAAGTGTTTCACGCGCTGAAGAAAGTTCTCGTCAAGCGCAAGCTGTCCACCGGAGTGGGTGACGAGGGCGGCTTCGCGCCTGATCTGGCCAGCGATGAGGACGCGCTCAAGCTCGTGGTGGAGGCAATTGAAAGTGCCGGTTACGCGCCGGGAACCGAGATTGCCATTGCACTCGATTGTGCGGCGTCGGAGCTCTACAAAGGGAAGAACTACGTCTTCAAGAAGAGTGGTGCAGGCACGCATAACGCAGACGGCATGATCGACATGTACACGAGGTGGCTCGAGGAATACCCGATCGTCTCGATCGAGGACGGGCTTGCCGAGGACGACTGGGCGGGCTGGGCGAAGCTCACGGCGGCGCTCGGCGACCGAGTCCAGCTCGTTGGCGACGACATCTTCGTAACGAATACGGAGCGCCTTGCCCGCGGGATCTCCGAGGACGTCGGCAACGCGATACTCATCAAGCTGAATCAGATCGGGACAGTCACCGAGACGCTCGAGGCGATAGACCTGGCGCGCGCGAACGGGTACCAGTCGATCATCTCGCACCGTTCGGGCGAAACGGAGGACACGTTCATTGCCGATCTTGCGGTTGCGACAGGCGCGGGACAGATCAAGACCGGCTCTGCGAGCCGAACCGATCGTGTAGCGAAGTACAATCAGCTGCTGCGGATCGAGGAGATGCTTGGCGACTCGGCGGAGTATCCGGCGGGCGCGATTTACGGTCTTTAGATGGGACCGGTAATCCAGCGGGTGATCTTTGCGCTCATCGTGCTGGGCGGGCTCTTGTTCGCTGTCCAGGGTGGGGAGTACAGCACGATGGACCTGTGGCGGCAGCGGGAGAGAAGGGTGCAGCTCATCGCGCAGACGGATTCGCTGCGCCGGCAGGTGGACTCGTTGAGAAAGATGGCGAAGGCGATCGCTTCCGATCGCGCGACACAGGAGCGGATCGCACGCGAGGAATTCGGGATGGTCCGAGGGGATAAGGAGATTCTTTACCGGTTCGGGGATACCGGTGACACGACCTCCAGAAGACGATAGGGTCGCAGAACGTGTTCCGAACTGCGGACTAACTGCGGATTCCGGACTAACTACGGATTTCTGACTAACTACGGATTTCGGACTAGCTACGGTTAGAAGTGCGCGTGTCGCAGCTTGATTAGGTGAGTCGAGGGTTTAGATTCCTAGTTCTGTCGCGGGGTGGAGCAGCCTGGTAGCTCGTCGGGCTCATAACCCGAAGGTCGCGGGTTCAAATCCCGCCCCCGCCATTGGCATGCGGCCGGTCCGAAAGGGCCGGCCGTTTGCGTAGTGTAGCAAAATCCAACTCAGTCGTTAATGATTCGGCTGCGTCAAACTGAACACGGCAGGGTAGCTCAGCCGGTTAGAGCACGGCACTCATAATGCCGGGGTCGCGGGTTCGAGTCCCGCCCCTGCTATCACGCAAGCCATTGAGCCTGGGGAGGTTCGGTGGCTTGCTCGTTTTGCTGTGCGTAGCCATGGCACCATCCGCGGCACCAAAGTCGTCGAAAATGGCCAGATCGGCAGGAAACGCACCCCTCTGTTCTTGCCTCGCGAGAGTTGAACGCGGTCGTCTCGGAAGGGCGCGAACCTCCGCACTTCCTCACGAAGTTCAGGAAGAGGATGACGGAGATCAAGCAGCAGCCGTCTTTGGCAACGAAAAAGAAGAGCTAGGTTCCGTTGAGCGGATTCAGGAACGATCTGCGTATTCGGCTCGCCGAACCGGAGCCGGTTTCCTGGCTGTCACGATTGAAAATCACGCCGTATTGGCTGGACTACTCCGTCCTATGCGTCGATCATGAAGCGTTATTTTTTCGGAGTCATCAGGCAGAAGCGTTTTCACAGCGAGGTTTATGTTCGAACAAGCTTTTAAGAACATCGATGACGTGCTTCGGAAAGAGGCCGGCTGCACCACCGAGCTCGACTACACCGAGCAGACATCATGGCTCCTGTTCCTGAAATACCTTGACGGGCTCGAACAGGACAAAGCAACTGAAGCGGCGCTCGACGGGAAGAAATACAGTTACATCCTCGAGAAGCCGTACCGGTGGGGAAACTGGGCGGCCCCGAAAGGCAAAGATGGCAGGCTTGATCACAACACTGCCCTCACTGGCGACGACCTCCGCGACTTCGTCAACCAGAAGCTATTTCCCTATCTGCACGGCTTCACCCAGAAAGCCAGCGGACCCAACACTATCGAATACAAGATCGGGCAAATCTTTGGCGAGATCAAAAACAAGATTCAGAGCGGATACAACCTGCGTGAGATCATCGATCACATGGACGAGCTGCGCTTCCGCTCGCAAACTGAAAAGCACGAGCTCTCGCATCTATACGAAGCGAAAATCAGGAAGATGGGAAATGCAGGGCGCAATGGCGGCGAGTATTACACGCCGCGCCCGCTCATCCGCGCCATCATTCAAGTTGTGAAGCCTAAGATTGGTGAGCGTATCTACGACGGTGCGGTTGGCTCGGCCGGCTTCCTCTGCGAGTCGTTTGAATATCTAAAATCCAAGGGCAAGCTCACCACTAAGGATCTCGCCACACTTCAGACGCGAACGTTCTATGGTAAGGAGAAGAAGTCCCTCGCCTATGTCATCGCGATCATGAATATGATTCTGCATGGCATAGAGGCACCCAACATCGTCCACACGAACACCCTAACCGAAAACCTCGCCGACATTCAGGAAAAGGACCGCTACGACGTGGTGCTGGCGAATCCTCCGTTCGGCGGCAAGGAGCGCAAGGAAGTACAGCAAAATTTCCCAATCCGCACCGGGGAGACGGCCTTCCTCTTCCTCCAACACTTTATCAAGGTCGTCAAGGCGGGCGGGCGCGGCGGCATCGTTATCAAGAACACCTTCCTTTCCAACGCCGATAACGCTTCTGTGAGCTTGAGAAAGCTCCTACTGGAAAGCTGCAACCTCCACACGGTGCTTGACTGCCCCGGCGGCACGTTCCAGGGTGCGGGCGTTAAGACGGTGGTGCTCTTCTTCGAGAAGGGCGCGCCGACTCGCACAATATGGTTTTATCAGCTGGATCCCGGTCGCAATCTAGGTAAGACCAACCCGCTCAACGATGATGACCTCGCCGAGTTCGTGAATTTGCAAAGGACGTTCGCAACGTCCCAAAAGAGTTGGATTGTGGACGCAAAAAGCATCGATCTGACGACATTTGACCTCTCCGTGAAGAATCCGAATGGCAACGAGGCAATCGAGCACCGTAGCCCGGAAGCCATTATGAACGATATCGCCACGCTGGACGCCGAGAGCGCGGAAGTGTTGGGAAACATCAAGGCTCTGATATGAGCGAGTGGCCAATAAAAACACTTGGCGACGTTTGCTCTTTCGAAAATGGCGACCGAGGAACGAATTACCCATCGCGATCAGCTCAGACCAGTCACGGAATCCCATTCATCAATGCCGGGCATCTGACCGATGAGGGGCTCGACACTGAAAGCCTGAACTTCATTCCGAGGGAACGGTTTGATTTGCTGAGCAACGGAAAGATCCGCAAAGGGGATATTCTGTTCTGTCTTCGGGGGTCTCTCGGCAAATTCGCCAGTGTTGGAACCCTGTCCGAAGGAGCTATCGCGTCCTCGCTAGTGATCGTGCGCCCCGGAGAGTCAGTTTTGGGCGCATACCTTCTGGCCTATTTCCAGAGCGACCTGTGCGCCGACATGATCAACCGGTTCAAGAATGGGGCAGCTCAACCCAATCTCTCCGCACAGAGTCTCAGCAAATTCAGAATTCCCGTCCCACCGTTTTCTGACCAGCAGCGGATCGTTGACATCCTTGGCGGAGCGTTTGAGGGGATCGCCATCGCTACAGCGAACACCAAGAAGAACCTCCAAAACGCCCGCGCCCTTTTCGAAAACCATCTCAACTCGACGTTCACCCGACGTGGCGAGCGATGGATCGTTAAGCGGCTCGGGGACATATCTCGAATAAACTACGGATACACCGAATCGGCATCGGTTGAAAAGGTCGGCCCAAAGTTTCTGCGCATCACCGACATTCAATACAACCGTGTCGATTGGATCAAGGTCCCATATTGTCGCATCGACACTACCAACTACCCGAAATTCAAACTCGAGGGTGGCGACATTGTCTTTGCTCGAACTGGTGCGACTACAGGAAAGAGCTACCTAGTGATTGATCCACCCGAAGCTGTCTTCGCTTCCTACTTGATTCGCGTTCAGGTAAACACGGCTGAGGTGTTGCCAGAGTTCTTGAACCTGTTTTTTCAAACGGACCCGTACTGGGACAACATTCGTTCTGGCGTTTCTGGTAGCGCTCAAGGGGGGTTCAACGCTACGAAGCTCCGCGAACTACTTATTCCATTTGCAGGGTCGTTGAAGGAGCAAAAATCAATTGTTGCCAAATTCGACGCATTGGCCGAAAGAACGCAGCGCCTTGCTAGCGTCTACGAGCGGAAGCTCGCCATGCTTGAGGCATTGAAACGGTCACTTCTCCACCAAGCCTTCGCGGGCCAGTTCTAGGACCAGATATCAACGAACCCGAAAGCAATAGTCCATGATAGCGATTCAAGCCAAGCTGCTCGATTTCCTGAAGAAGTCGCCGCAGTTCGTCATTCCGATCTACCAGCGTACCTATTCATGGACGGAGAAGGAATGTCGGCAGCTGTGGGATGACATTGTCCGGTCCGGCAGTAACGAGAAGATCCACGTCCACTTCGTCGGCTCCATCGTTTACGTGGAAAGCGGCCTGTCCCAAGTCACGCATCAGACACCACTGCTCGTGATAGACGGCCAACAGCGCCTTACTACGGTATCGCTGTTGCTTGCAGCCCTCGCCAAAGCGGTGGACACGGACGAACCTTTCGACGGCTTCTCGAAACGGAAGATCAAGAATTACTACCTCCTGAATCCGGAAGAGTCCGGCGAGCGTCACTTCAAGTTGTTGCTCTCGCAAACCGACAAGGCTTCGCTCATGGCCATCGT
>JALYJX010000146.1 GCA_030775065.1 Gemmatimonadota bacterium
CGCCTGGATCCTCGCCCCTCGAAGTATCCACAGCGACGAGCCGACGGTTGCAAAGTCGCCCTTGATCGTCGTCCCGGGCTGGATCGTAAGCGTCGCGCCATTGGCGACGTGAATGAAGCCCTTGAGCGTATAGACCGTGTCGGCGTAGAGCGTGCGACTGGCCGTGATGTCGGCCGCGATGTCAGCGGCGGCGTTGCCGAAGGTGAGAGTCGTTGTCGAGGCTTCTCCGGAGGGAATGCTCCTGAGACCGTCCCGGTTGGTGATCACGCGGTAGCGATATATCGTGTTGACCTTGAGCCCGGCGTCGACATGGGTGACCGCACCTGGCGTTGCCGGCGCAACAATATTGGTGATCTGCGCGAAGGCGCCCGCAGCTCCTTCGGCGCGCTCTATGTCGTAGCTCGTATCGCCCGCCCTGCTGTTGAACGACAGCTGCACAGAGCTCGAGCCTTTTGCTGTTGTTGAAAGTCCGACGATCGGGTCCGGCGCTGACGGGCCCGTATTGGAATCACTGCATGCGGCAGAATAGAGTGCGATCATGGCGATCGCGTGGATCAGCGATCGGCGGGTGAGCGGCATTCGTTACCTCTGAAATGGAAGATGACGGGCATGGAAAGCGAGAGGTGGCGAAGCCGACGTGCGCTTCGCCACCTCAAATCGAACAGAATGGTGTCGCAGTCCTGCATCGCCCCGGTCACAACGGAGTCACAATGCGAGGACGTTTTATCAAGGCCGAATCTGGAAGCCCGCCTGAATGGTCCGGCCGGTCTTGTACAACTCTCGCGTCGCGGTTCCCTGAATGGTCTCGTACGGCGAATCGAGCAGGTTCTTTGCGTCGAATCGAGCCGTGACGATCCGTGACAGCCCGAAGCGGAGCGAGAGATCGAGGACGCTGCGCCCGCGCTGGACCACGTCGGGGAGCGGGGCATCGCCTGCCGCGTCGATACGGTCGCCGATGCGGTTGAAGAGCAGAGTCGCCGATGACGCTCCCCCACGTGAGGTATAAGTGAGCCCGGTGTTGATCACGTACGGTGCCTGACCGACCATTCGCCGGCTGAGATTCGTTGCGCTTGCCTGGGTGTCCTTGAACAGATGGATCTCGCTGTGCATCAAAGTGAGGTTCGAGAACAAGCTGAAGGGCGTGAACGCGGGCGCGAGAAAGCCCAGATCCTTTCGAAGCTCCAGCTCGACTCCGTAGTTGTCCGCGCTCTCTGCGTTCGTATAGAACACCGTCCGCGTGCCCGATCCGGCTGCCCGATAAACGCGCTCGATGGGGAGATCGAACTTCTTCGCGAACAACGCGACACTCAGGACTTCGCCGCTGTTCGGATACCACTCCCACCTGATATCGGCGTTTGCGACTTTCGTGCGCGAGAGGTTCTCATTGCCTTGTGTGTCGTCGCCGTTCAGGACGTCACGGCTCTTTATTGGCGAGAGCTCGCGGTACTCTGGGCGGGCGAGAGTGCGCGACCCCGATAGCCGAAGCTGCTGCGTCTCGGTGAGCTTCACGTTGAGAGCAAGCGATGGAAGCACGTCGTTCCACCGCTTTTTCGTGTATACGGGCGACCCAAGGGTCGAGAAAGCGTCTACATCGAGGCGGTCGCTTTCGTAGCGCGCGCCGCCGATCACGCGGAACCGCTCCGACAGAGCGATCTCCGCCATTGCGAATCCCGCGGCCAGCCGGTCGCGCGCTGCGTAGGAGCCACCCTGTGCCAGCGGGGCGATGTCGAAGAACCCTCCGTTGGCGAACCGGCCGTCAAAGATCTGTTCGGCAGGCAGCTCACGGACGGCGTTCGAGATGCCGTTGGCGCTTATCGCAAAGGCGCGTGTATCGGCATCGCGATCCGTGCTGCGGACCAGCCCGCCGATCTTGATGGAGCTCTGGTTGTTCGATCCGAGGTCCAGCTGGTAGCTGGCGCGGAGCTCCCGGCTCTTCTCATCGAGGTCGGAGAACGTGCGCGTGGCACCTCCGTTCCCCGAGTTCTGCCAGCGAAGAATGTCGGGACCGTTAGGAGCGTCCCGCTCGATGGCCTGCACGAATTCCGATCTGTCGGGCTCGTACCGGCTGACACCGCTTGCCGTTCCCGCCCATTCCACACGGTTTCTCGAGCCGAGCTGATGCTCTCCGGAGAGCTGGAGCGAGCGGACGCCGCGCTCGACGTACTGCATGCGGCTGATCTTTGCGCGAATGCCCTCGTTCTCGAACGAGCCGGTCTCGAGAATTGCGTCGTTGTCGGCGGTGCGATTGTAGAGCGCGTTGAAGGAGATTCGCGACGCGTCACCAATGAGCGTGCTGAGATTTGCGAGGCCGCCCCAGAGGACGCTCTGACTCGATCGCTGGCCGACGAAGCGATCTATCTCTCTGGTCTCTCCCGGCATGTCGCCGCGGTCCGCGAGCGCGCGAACCTGACCGTCGCGGAAATCGGTGCTCGACGAATACGTACCAGAGAACAGATAGCCGATGCGATGTGAGAAGAGGATCGGATCGTTGCCGCCGAATGAGAGCGAAGCGGACGCGATCGGCGGCGCAGTTCCGTTCTCCGGTGTCCACGCATTTCGAAATCGGCTGACGAGAAGATCCTTGTCGCCCTGATTCAGGTTGATCCCCTGGAAGTTGCCGAGGGATCGTACCAGCGAGGGCAGTTCGCGCTCGCCATTGACCATGCCGATCCGTTCTCCGCCAGTGGTCCTGCCGGCGAGAATGCTGGCCCCCGTGGTTCCGGCTTCGTAGCCACCGCCCAGTTGCAGCGACCAGGTGCGGCGCGCCGGGAACTCGCGGGTCTTGATGTCTACCAGCGCGCCGGAAAAATCGCCCTGGAGATTCGGTGTGAACGTCTTCGTTGTGGTCACGGACTGGACAAGCCCGGCGGGAAACATGTCGAGAGGGACGATCCGCTTCTCAGGCTCCGGACTTGGAACCCGGGCGCCGTTGAGCGAGCTAGTCGTGTAGCGCTCACCAAGCCCGCGGACGAAGACATATTTGTTGTCCTGTACCGTCACACCGCTCACCCGCTGTACGGCCTGAGCTGCATTGCCGTCGGGGCTCTTGCTTATCTGTTCGGCGGTGACCGAATTGACGACACCGACTGCGGTGCGCTGAGCATCGAGCGCGTCTCTCACCGTTCCCCGCTCGGAGGACGCAGTCACCACCTGAGTGGTGAGCTGTACGGTCGCAGCCGTGAGGGTAATGCTCTGCTCGAGTGTGGTGCCCGGTTCGAGGAGAATGGCGGTTACGGTTTTGGGGGCGAAGCCGATGCGGCGCGCATGCAGGGTGACCGTTCCGGCGGGGACATTCGACAGCGAGAAGCGTCCGTCGAGACCGGTGGAAACTCCGATCGTCGTGCCGACAACCTGGACGCCCACATCCACGATGCCCTGGCCAGTCGCGGCATCGACGACGCGTCCGAGGATACGGCCGGTTGGAGCCTGCTGAGCGTTGGCAGCTTCAGCCAGCGTGGCGAGCGCGCAAACACAAATTAGGGAGGATAGTCGCAAGGGAACCTGTCGTTATGGTGGTTTAAGTCGAACCCGGCAGGCGTCAGGGTATTCTCCGACTCCTGCGCTGCCCTAAGAGTGCACGGAAAGGGTCTTGGTTCTGCGACGGAATTGCCACGGACGCGTAACGGCGGGTGGCGCAGCGAGCTATTTTGCGCTCAGCACCTCATAACTGCGGGCTGCCCGAGAACCATCAATGACCGTACCTCCCACGACACCTCCCGAGACTCCACCCGTTGCTCCGAAATCATCGCTGTTCCCGCTGGCGATTCTCGGGGTGGGACTGCTGATCCTGTTCGCTGCCGGTTACTGCACGGTAAAGACAGTCCCAAGGCTGATTGGCTTCGGCGGTGGCGGGACAACCGTTACCCACGATCTCGTGGTTGACCGCATGCGCACAGTCGCCAAGCTGGTCTCCAGTGAGACCACGATTCGCGATGTCGTCGTCTATCAGAGCACGCGTTATGGATCGACGAAGCGAACGCTCGTCGTCGCCACCGGCCGCCTTCTCGCGGGAATCAATCTCGAGCCCAATCCCAGCGTCCGCATCGACAATGACTCAAAAAGCATCGCGATGGAGCTGCCGCCCGCGCAGCTCATCGGAGTCGAGGTTCTCGACCTGAAGACTTACGACGAGCGAGCGGGATTGTGGAATCCGTTCACTCCGGCCGACCGCGATTCAATTCAGCGCCAGGTTCGTGCGCAGCTGGTCAAGGCGGGCAACGACAGCGAGCTTCTGGAGCACGCGAACCGCAGCGCGGTGGAGATGCTCCGGACGATGCTGGCGCAGGACGGCTACCGCGTGGAAGTCACCATTCGAGGGAAACCGAAGCCGACCGGCGTCGATCGCTGAACCGCCGGCTATTGCCGTAGATTTAATCCGGAGGAAGTCCTTGTGACCGGTGCGCAAATGACGAGTCCATCCGACGTTGCAAACAGGAGCGCAGACCCTGGCGCAGTGAATCCCGACCCAGGTCCGCGGCCGCTCGATAGCCAGCTCGACGTTTACGGCCTCACGCATCCGGGAAAGAAGCGCCCGAATAACGAGGATCATTTCCTCATCTGCGCTCTTCAAAAGCGGATGCAGGTTTACCACACCAGTCTGCCCGATACATCGCACCTGGGTGCGAACGAGCGGATGGCGTTTCTCATCATGGTGGCCGACGGCGTGGGCGGCGCAGCCGCGGGTGAAGAAGCGAGTCGTCTCGCGCTCGAGGCGGTAACCCGGTACGTGTCTGGGGCGCTGCACTGCTACTACACGAGCGACCCCCACGACGACACAAATTTCATGCACGAGCTCGAGCAGGCTGCGCTCAAGGTGCACAACGAGATCGCCGCCACCTCCGCGTCCGACAGGAGTCTACGCGGAATGGCCACCACGCTTACGCTCTTTCTTGGAATCTGGCCGCGCGGTTATCTGCTGCAGGTGGGCGACAGCCGCGCGTACAACCTGAGGGACGGAAAGCTCACCCAGACCACGCGCGACCAGACCATGGCCGAAGAGCTGGTCGATCAGGGAGTATTCACGCGCGCCGACGCCGCGAGCACGAAATGGGCTCATGTGCTGTCGAGCGCGATCGGCGGACCTCAGGCTGCACCCGTCGTAAAAGGGTTCGATCAGGCGTGGGGACAAGTCGGGCTGATGTGCAGCGACGGTCTCACGCGTCACGTGTCCGACGAGCAGATCCGCGACCGTCTGATGTCGTTGACCTCATCGAAGCAGGCGTGTGAGACTCTTCTGCAGGACGCGCTCGATGCCGGCGGGACGGACAACATCACAATCATCGTTGCCCGAACAGTAGGCGGGCAGCAGAAGGAGTAACCGCGGGCGCAAAAAAACCGGCTGAACGTCGTACGCTCATCCGGCTTCCGCTTTTTCCTAGAACGAAGCGGCTAACGAGCCACCATGTCTGCCTCCACATCGGAGTCGGTATCCGAGTCGGGCTTGGATTCCCAGCCATCTGCCGATTCACGGCCGACGATCTGCGCTCTGGTCTCGACGTAGCGGACGAGGGCCAGCAGTCTCTTCGCTTCGAGCGGCAGCTCGAGCTCGGCGAGGGTTGCACGCTGAACCCGCGGCGGCATGGGCACGGCGGCAGCATCCTCACCATGAAATACGAGAAACGCGCCGCCCTCGGCGAGCGGAACCCGCAGCGTCATCCGGATTTCGTCGATCGCGGAGCGCTCCACGAGTATTACGATCGGCCGGAGATCTCCGACAGAGTCGAGGGCATCGCCGAGACTTGGCGAGAAAAAAAGCTGGTGACCGGCGGCGGTAAGCGTTTGTGAGGTTCCTTCAATAAGCGCCGTATCGGTACCGACAATCAGCAACATTGCCATGCTTCCCACTCCTTCGCTCGCCAGGCCAACCAAGCCGTGAATTCAGAACCCGCGCCTTGATTATGGCAAAAGTGGAGCCACTTCGGAAGCTAAGAGGGTCCGTCGGTGGCTAAGAGGGTCCGTCGGTGGCTAAGAGGGTCCGTCGGTTCAAGCGATTCCCGGGGGCGTTCTTTCGATCTCTTAGTCAAGCAGACTGGCGCAGAGACACAGAGAATTCTTTCTTGTTTTTTTGTATTCTTGCACATCCAGGCTTGAGTCTCGCGATCCGGACCGAGTTGCGATTTGTCAGAGCGACGGACCGTAGTAAACAAAGAAAGATTTTCTCTGTGACTCTGCGCCCGCTGGCTTGACTGAGAAATGTAGAGAACGCCCTCGGGACTGATGTGGACCGCCGGACCCTCTTAGAAATGCAGTTGTCTGTCGATCGAAGTCCGAAACTCCCCGGCCTATATCAATCCAAGTACCGCACTCTGAATAAAGCCGATGAGGAAGTAGGCGATGATCGGCGTGATATCGATCATGCCTAGCGTCGGAATCACCTGCCGGAGTGGCCTCAGGATCGGCTCGCTCACCACGTACGACCAGTGAATCCACTTCGAGTGAGGCGAGACCGGCAGCCACGAGCTCACTACGCGGACGAGCAACGCGATCCGTACGAAGTCGAACGCCCAGGACACGATCAGCCTGAAAATTCCACGCGGTCCGGTCTGAACCGCGAAGGTCAGTCCGTACATCTGGGCGCGAATGAAATCGAGCAGGCTGATGATGAGAATTCCGCCGATGACGACCGCAGCGAGTGCCCAGAGTGGAGCGCTGACCGGATTTCCACCGGCGGAAACGACGCGACGCTCGATTGGCGCGAGGAAGGGATCGATTCTCGTTCTGGCGAATCGCGCCGTCGCGCCAAAAAGGTTCAGACGGCGTGTGCGCACGAGCCAGTCCAGGATGCAGATCAGCGCGAACAAAACAGCCAGCGCGAGAATCACCACGCGCACGATCTCGAACGCCACGTTGACCGCGCCAGGCGCGGATCCCACCGGCGAGTCCGGATTCACGTAGGCGCGTTACGCGGGAAACTCGCCCGGATCACAACAGCGAAACGCGCATGTTCAGATTCTTCACAAGGAAGGCGAACTTGTCCGCGGCCTCCTCGATCAGTTTGTTGACAGGCTTGCCCGCTCCGTGGCCCGCCTTCGTCTCGATGCGAATGAGGATGGGCGCCGGTCCTGCCTGCGCAGCCTGAAGGGCTGCCGCGTACTTGAACGAATGCCCAGGCACCACACGGTCGTCATGGTCGGCGGCAGTGATCAGAACTGCGGGGTAGCGAGTGCCGGGCTTGACGTTGTGAACCGGCGAATACGCGCGGAGCACTTCGAACTGCTTCGGCTCGTCGGGAGAGCCATAGTCGGAGACCCATGCCCAGCCGATGGTGAACTTGTGGAACCGAAGCATGTCCATCACTCCAGCCGCGGGCATCGCCGCGCTGAACAGGTCTGGTCTCTGGTTGAGAACCGCACCGACGAGAAGTCCACCGTTCGACCCTCCGGAGATCGCGAGCTTCGGAGTGGACGTGTATTTCTCGCGGATCAGATACTCCGCGGCCGCGATGAAATCGTCGAAGACATTCTGTTTCTTCGCGAGCATCCCCGCTTCATGCCATTCCTTGCCGTACTCGCCTCCTCCGCGAAGGTTTGCGACCGCGTAGATCCCACCCATCTCCAGCCACACCAGGTTGGCCGATGAAAACGTCGGAGTCTGCGCAATGTTGAATCCGCCGTATCCGTAGAGAATCGTCGGGTTGCTGCCGTCGAGCGCCGTACCTTTTCTCGCGGTGATGAACATTGGGATGCGCGTGCCGTCCTTGCTCGTGTAGAACACCTGCTTTGTCTCGAACCGCGAGAAATCAACCGCCAGCTTTGGCGTAGTGTACGGTTCGCTGCGCCCCCGGTCTACGTCGACGCGGTACACTGCGCGAGGGGAGAGATAGGACGTGAACTGGTAGAACATCTCATTGACCCCGGGCTTCCCGGTGATCTGCGTGACCGTTCCGATGCCGGGGAGATCGAGCTCGCGGATGAACGGATATCCTACTCCGCCGCGTGCCATATTGCGCCTCGTCGTATCGAGCCTTTCCGGCATGGGGGCGCGCGAAATCCCGCCGCGCGGGTCCCCAGTGGGTGCGCGCCGAAGGTCGCGCATGTCGCGATCAGTTGGCATTCCATAGAACCGCACGGACGAGCGCGCGTCCTGCAGGTACGACACGACGAGCCGGTTTCCGATAACCTTCGCGTCGGTCAGCGCATCCTTGCCCTCACCGATAACGGTGAGCCACCGGTTCGGCTGCGGGTTGTTGATGTCGATCGAGACTACGCGACCCTTTGGCGCCGTACGGTCCGTGCGAACGAGAAAGACGTCCCCCATGTTGCCGATGAACTGATACTCGGCCTCGAGGCGGTCGATGAGGCGGACGAGCGGAACGTTGATGTTGGGCCTCTTTCCGTTGTCGCCCAGGAAGAGATAGTAGAGCCGTGTGCGCTGGTCGGTGCCCTGGTAAACCGTGATGATCGCGAACTTCCCGTCTTCCGTAACCTGCGTATCGAACAACCAGTCCGGTTGGTCGCGCTGTTCGTAGACCAGCTCGTCGGACGACTGCGGCTTGTTGATCCGATGGTAATAGATCTTCTGTCCGCGGTTGACGTTGGTAAGCGTGTTGCCGCTTCTGGGCTCGTCATACCGCTGGTAGAAGAATCCCTTGTTGTCCCTCGTCCACGAGATGCCGGAGAACTTCACCCACTTGAGCTGCTCGGGCAGATCACGCCGGGTGTCGACATTGCGGATACGAATTTC
>JALYJX010000147.1 GCA_030775065.1 Gemmatimonadota bacterium
GGTGACTAAACTTCCAGACGGGATGCAGACCGACGAACTCGAGCTGAAACGCGCCATGAACGGCGATGAGCGCGCGATGCGGCAGCTGTGGCTGCGGCATTCGCCGCACATCGATGCTGTCGTGCGTCGCCTCTGCGGCGACCACGACATCGCCGCAGACATCGCCCAGGAAGTCTGGATCCAGATATTTCGCGCGCTTCCCGGGTATCGCGGCGAGTCGCAGTTCGGAACGTGGGCGCACAGAATCGCCGTGAATCGCACGCTGAACGCGCTCAGAAAGGTGAAGCGGCTCGCGAGGATCGAGACCGAGATCGAGGACGACAGCGCATTCGTCGAGGGCGACAGCGACAGGACGTTCCTCGCGGAGTCGATCGAGAAAGCGATGACTCAGCTCTCGCCGGGCGCGCGAATGGTTTTCGTGCTGCATGACATCGAAGGTTACACGCACGACGAAATAGGCTCGGAGCTCGGCATCACGTCGGGCGGATCGAAATCACAGCTTTTCAAGGCGCGCGCCAAGCTTCGCCGGCTGCTGGCGCACCTCGTGGACGAATCAAATGCCGGCGTTGGAAGGACACATGCTGCCCCTATCTGAAAACGAACTGGACGAACTCGTTGCTCGCGAGCGCGAGCGTGGCGCCCCCCCTCCTCCACTCACTGACTGGGACTCTCTCGCGGATCGCCTGCGCGCAGAGGGACTCATCAAGGCCACGGCATTCGGCGGCAGCGGCGGCAGCGGCGGCGGACGCTTTGCACGGCGCACCTGGATGCAGGCCGCGGCGGCGCTGCTGCTCGTTGCAGGCGGAGCTGCGGTTGGCCGCTTCACCGCTCCCGCCTCATCGAGCGAAACCACGGCGACTCAGTCGGCGCAGGCTTCCGGGCCTGCGTCACCGACAGGCGCGGCCGGGCAGGCAGCCAGCGCCACGACCGCTTCGAGCACCGCTTCCGAGTTCCGCTCGCCCGAGGAAGCATGGGAAGTTCTCAACCGCGCCGGCGAAGAGTACCAGCGCGCTTCCGCGTATCTCTCGGCCAGCAATACCGAGGTTCCGCTGCCGACGAATCCGGACACGTACCGCACGCGGCTCGCCGCGCTCGACAACGTGATGACCGAGATGCGCTCGGCGTTGAACGAAGCGCCGCACGATCCGGTGATCAACCAGTACTATCTCGCGACCGTCGGCGCGCGCGAGGCGACACTGAGGCAGCTTGGCACCACGCTTCCGGCGGGTGCGAGGCTGAACAGGTTCTAATGCGCACGATGACTCAGATGACGAGACTGGACTCCGCCAGTTCGCGACCGAGCCGCGCCCGCTGCGCCGCTGCTTTGCGCACGTTGGTCGTTAGCGCGATCGTGATTGCTTCGCTCATTCCGAGACCGGCGCGCGCACAGCGTGAAGCGTCGCGCGGATGGGTGGGCGTCGCCTACACCACGGGAGTCGGCACGACAGATCGCAACGGCGCGATGGTATTCACCGATTATCCGGTGATCGAATCCATCGAGCCGAACTCTCCCGCCGAACGGGCCGGACTCTCCGCGGGTGACACGATCCTGGCAATGAACTCACAGGATCTTCGAAAGACCCCGCTCCCGGTCGCGACGATGGTGCAGCCGGGCAAGAAGATCGTCTTCCGGTTCAGACGAAACGCCGTCCGCGAGGTGACACTCACCGTTGCGCCGCGTCCGGGCGGCAGCAGGGAGTCGTACGAGGTCACGATATTCGGACCGGCGCCCGCGCCGTCGCTGGGAAGCGGCCCCGGATCGCAGGTGCTGCTCAGGCGCCCGCGCCCGGCAGGCGAGGTCGCCGCAAGAGCTCCGGCAGCGCCGATCACGCCGATAGCAGCAATGCCGTCGATCGTCCTCGGCGGACCGAGAATCCTCGCCCTGGCCGGCGCCGAGCTCACGGAGCTCAACCCCGGACTCGGCGCGCTCGCCGGAGTGGATACCCCCGGGGTGTTCATAATCAACGTGGCGGTTGGTACGCCCGCGAAGGAATCGGGACTCCGTCCGGGCGACGTCATCGTCAAGGCCGGTTCGCTGACGATCAGCGATCCGGGCGAGCTCATCCGCGCGTTCAGGGAATCGAACGGGAGCCTGCTCAGGCTGGAGATCATCCGGAAGAAAAAACCTCAGACGATCACGCTGCGCTGGTAAAACACAAAAAGAATACGGCAAGGTATCAGGGCGTCAGGTAATCCAGGTGGCCAGCCATCAGGAACTGCCGGGTGACCTATCTCGACGCCCGATGGGCATCGCTTCAAGGTCATTGGGCAGTTCCTGAGGCCAGGCCACCTGGATTACCTGACGCCTGATACCTTGCCGTATGTTGTTGACCTAATAGCCTTGACATAGCTACATACATAGCTATCATGTAGCTATGAAGAAAGCAGGGATAGCCGAGCTCAAGAACCGTCTGAGCTATTACCTCGGCTTTGTGCGGCGCGGACAATCGGTCCTGGTGTACGACCGCGATCGCGTAATCGCCCGCATTGACCCGGTAAAACCCTCGGACGCGGTCGAGCACGAAGACTGGACTGCAGAGCTCCAGCAGACCGGAATTCTTCGGCCGCCCTCAGCGCGCCTCGGGAAGGACTGGCTCCGTCGCCGGCCGGAAGTTGATGCTGACGTTGTTGCGGCGTTGCTGGCCGAGCGTGAATCCGGCTGGTGAGATTCTGGGATACCTCTGCGCTTGTGCCGCTCGTCATAAGGCAGTCCTCATCGAGCAAGGCAGACCGCTGGTATGCCGAAGAGGCCAGCGTCGCCATCTGGACGCTCGCTACGGTCGAGATTGCGTCGGCGCTGTGGCGGTTGCGCCGTGAGGATGCACTGACGGAAAAGGAAACGAGCGCCGCCGAGCTGCGAGCCGAGGAGCTGGCGTCGGCCAGCTACATCGTGGCGGACGTGGATTCAGTGAAAACCCTGGCGGCCCGGCTTCTTCGCGTTCACGCACTGCGAGCCGCGGATGCCTTGCAGCTCGGAGCGGCGCTGGTCTGGGCTAGTGGTCTACCCCAGGGCAAAACGCTGCACACATTGGACGAACGACTCGCGCTTGCGGCTAGACGCGAAGGGTTCAGCGTTCCCTGATTTTACGCGTATGCACTCGTGCCGACGCATCCTGTGAGGTGGACACCGAGACACCGAAACACCGAGAAAAACAAAAAAAGGGGGTAACAGCACCCGATTCCTCAAACTCCGTTGCAGTTGTAATTGTAGTTGCTGTTGTAGTTGTAGTTCCCCACAAAAAAGAAGACCTTCAACGTAGAAGGGAGTCGGAGTCGCAGGCGGATGCTGCCTGTCGTTCTCGGTGCTTCGGTGTCTCGGTGTCCAGCTCACAGATGCTTCATTGCAACGAGTGCGAGAGGATTAGTCCAGCCGCCGCGACTCCGGCACGAGGGATTGATGAATCGCCAAAGCTGCGACCGCCCCACTCGCAGCTGCTGCGATCGCCAGCTGCGGGCCCGGCGTGATGTCCCCGGCCGCGTAGACATTCTTCACCGACGTGCGATTGTTCTCCTTCACTTCAATGAGGTTGTGCTCGTCCCGCTTGCAGCCGAGCTGCTTGCCGATGTCGTCCGCCGGGTACTGCCCGATCGCGAAGTAGAGACGGTCGCAGTCGAGCGACATTCCGCCGGCGAGCTCGAGGCAGGTAATCTCGCCCTCCCTCGACTTGATGCACGTGATCTTCTGCTCGAGTGTCGGGATGTTCAGTGTCTCGAGCTTCGTGAGGTGCTCGGCGTTGATCCCCGCCGGCTCTCCGTTGGTGCAGATCACGATCTTCTCCGTCCACGTCGTGAGCGCCAGCGCTATTCCCACCGCTTTTCGACCTGAGCCCACGACGACAGTCTTCCGCCCGTGCGTCTCGTACCCGTCGCAGTCGGGACAGACGTGCGCCGTCTCGCCGTAGCAATCCGCGAGACCGGGGATCGGCGGCCAGTGGTCCTTGATGCCGATCGCAAGCAGCAGTCGCCGCGCTTCGATTGATTTTCCGCTCTTCAGCTGAAGGCGATAGCAGTCGTCTTCGATCTCCTTCACCGTGTCGACTGTATCGTCGATCAGTACCGCACCGTACTTCTCTGCGTCCTTGCGCCCGCGCGCGCGCAGGTCGGGCGAGCGGATGCCGTGTGCGCCGAGGAAGCCGTTGATGCCGCGTGTCTCCCAGTTGCGCGGCTCGCCTGAATCCACGAGCACAACCGAGTGGAGATAGCGCGCGAGCCAGAGCGCGGCGGAGAGTCCGGCCGGCCCACCACCGATTACAGCAACATCATACGTGTAAGAATCTGGTGAGGTCACTTCAGTCATGACGGGCGCAGGTGCAAGATAGAGTCCGGGGGTCGTGCGGTCTGGTCAACCAATTCCGCGCCCGGAATGTCTAATCTCGTACGCCCCGCGACCCATTGGAGTGAATCGTATGCGCCTGAGCCTCGTCAGTTCGTTCGCCTTCGTGTCCCTCTCAGCACTCCCCTCGTCGCTGAGCGCGCAAACTCCTCCCGCTCCGCCACCTCCGGCAGCCGCGCCCGACACGTCGCAGCGCAGAGTCGCGACCGCCGTGCGACGCACCGGAGAAATCTCGCTCGATGGAAAGCTCGACGAGCCTGCGTGGCAGTCGGCCAGGCCAACCGGCGATTTCATTCAGTCGTTTCCCAAGGCGAACGAGAAAGCGCCGGATCAAACCGAAGTCAGGATTCTCTACGACGACGCTGCGCTCTACGTCGGCATGCGCATGTTCGACAAGAATCCAAAAGAGATCGCCGCGCAGCTCGCCCGCCGGGACGCCAGCGGGATCTACTCCGACTGGGCGCATCTCATCATCGATTCGTACCACGACAGGCGCACCGCCTTCCGCTTCACCGTCAATCCGCTGGGCGTGAAGAAGGACGTGTACACGTCGAACGACAACCAGGAAGATGTGAACTGGGACGCAGTCTGGGATGTCGGCGTAAGAGTCGACTCACTCGGCTGGGTCGCCGAGTATCGCATTCCGCTGTCGCAGCTGCGATTCGGAAGCGTGAGCGGGGAGCGCGTATGGGGGCTGCAGCTGCAGCGCGACGTCGCGCGCCGTCAGGAGCGTGACACATGGAATCCGTGGGTGCCCGACGGGCGCGGATTCGTCTCACGCTTCGGCGATTTGAGGGGGCTCGTTGACATTCCGACCCCGCGGCGCCTCGAGTTCGTTCCATACGCCAGCACGCGCGTCACGCGAGCGCCCGGTAATCCATCGAATCCGTTTTTCGAGAAGACAGATCTGAGGCCGTCCGCGGGCGCCGACCTTCGTTATGGTCTGCCCAGGGGTCTGACTCTGACGGCGACCGTGAATCCCGATTTCGGCCAGGTCGAAGTAGACCCGTCGGTCGTCAATCTCTCGGCGTTCGAGACGTTCTTTCCGGAGAAGCGGCCGTTCTTTCTCGAGGGCTCCGACGTTTTCTCGTTCGGCCAGATCGTCACGCACAACGATTACGGAAGTCAGCGCTATTTCTACTCGCGGCGCATTGGACGCCAGCCTCAGCGATTCCCCGGCGGTCCCGGCGTGGCGTTTTTCAGCGCGCCCGATCAGACGACGATTGCGGTGGCGGCCAAGGTGACGGGCAAGAACGGGCCGTGGACGATCGGCCTCATCGATGCAATCACGCCGGAGGAGCGCGCGGATGTGCTATCTGTTCCCGGCGACGAGCCGGGTGAGCGATTCACAACGCCTGTCGAGCCCTTCACCAACTATTTCGCGGGCCGCGTGAAACGCGACTTCAGAAAGGGAGCTACAGTCGTCGGTGGAATGCTGACGTCCACCGTGCGAAAAGTGGGCGACGCAGTGTTCGAGAATCTGCTTCGGTCGAGCGCCACTTTCGGTGGTCTCGACTTTCAGGCGGCAAACGCCGGAAGACAGTGGGTCCTGAGCGGTTTCGTCGCGGGCAGTCACGTCGCGGGAAGCGCGGAGTCTATTGCGTCGACGCAGCTCAACAGCTCGCACTACTATCAGCGGCCCGACGCCGACTACGTCGAGTACGATCCCCAGCGCACGTCGCTCGATGGACACATCGCCGAGATCGCGCTGGCGAAGAACGGAGCGTGGTACAGTTCGCTCGCTGTCAAGCAGGTGAGCCCGGGCCTCGAGCTCAACGACATGGGCTTCCACGGACGCGTTGATTATCGCGCTCTCTCCACCCTGTACGGCTACCAGTCCCTCACCGCCAGCAAGCGCTTCCGGAACTACGGGTACTATGGGTACACGAACCACACGTGGAACTTCGGAGGAAACCAGATCTTCAATGCTCTCAACGGGGGAGCCTACGTGACATTTCTGAATCTCTGGAACTTCGGGTTTCAGGGGGGCATCAGCCCGTCGGTCGAGAGCGACAGGTTCACGCGTGGCGGTCCGCTCGCGCAGATGCCGTCGAGCTGGAACTTCAGCATCAACGGCGGAAGCGACAATCGTAAGCCGATCTGGCTCAACGGCTACACCGAATACAGGCGAGATGAATCAGGGGGCGACTCGAGGTATCTGCAGGTCACGGTCAACATGCGGCCAGCATCGTCGCTGAGTCTGAGCTTGGGCCCCGTGCTGAGCGGAACGAAGAGCACCGGGCAGTTCGTGCGGAGCGTGAGTGACGCGCTTGCGACGAGCACCTACGGTCGCCGCTACGTTTTCGCCAATCTGAATCAGACGACGCTGTCGATGGACACTCGCGTCGAGTGGACGTTCACGCCGCTGCTCAGCCTCCAGGTGTACGCACAGCCGTTCGTCTCGGCCGGCCGGTACTCGAAGTTCAAGGAGTTTCTGACGCCGAAGACGTACGACTTCGCGGTATATGGAACGGACAGGGGGACGATCGCGCGCGACGCATTCGGGACGTACACCGTCGATCCCGACGGGCCGGATGCGGCGCCGGCGCTCACGTTCGCGGACCCGAACTTCAATGTGAGGAACCTGCGCGGGAACGCGGTGCTCAGGTGGGAGTATCGTCCGGGCTCGGCGCTGTTCGTGGTGTGGCAGCAGCAGAGGAGCGGGTTCGAGCCAATCGGGGACTTTGATTTCGGGCGGGATGTGGGGGACATCTTCCACACGGTTCCGACGAACGTATTCCTTATTAAGGCGACGTACTGGATCGGTCGCTGACAAACGGATGTCCCACCGCAGAGCTTCATCCGGAGCGGTAACCCAGCCAGCCGGCGTGTTACCGATACCGGCTGCGGCGGAATGATGCGAAACGCACGGTGGCCCAGGCCGATAGTACTGGCCGGTACCGCGGCTTCTCGGCCCCGTTCGCGATCTCGGCCTGGCAAAGTATGGTACCTGGACCTATACTACAGGATGCTATATGGCGGCTCGGTTTCTCACCTTCGTACAGACTCCCGTATACGCTGCCGCTGCGAAAAGACTCATTGACGACGACCGGCAGCGGGAGATCGAGCTGTCAATCTGCGCAAACCCGAAGGCGGGTCGCCTGGAGGCTGGTGTCAGAAAGATCCGGATTGCATTTGAGGACCGTGGAAAACGAGGAGGCATTCGCGTCATCTATTATCACATCGAACGAAAAGGGAAGGTCTACCTGCTGTATCTCTTCGCGAAAAACGAGAAGGGTGCGTTGACAAAGGCAGAAAAGAATGCAGTAAGGCGGCTGACCAGACTGCTGGAGGCAGAACCATGAAAGCGGCCAAGAAGAAGATGGGGAGACGGGCTGGTTACGGAGAACGCCTGATCGCTTCTCTGGAGCAGGCGCTGGCAATCGAGCGCGGCGAGGCGGTGCCGGCCGCGGTCCGCTCCCATGTCATCACGGCTCGCGACACATCCGCCAGGCCCGCTCCCCGGTACCGGCCGAATCAGGTGAGGAAGATCCGCGCTTCGGTAAAGCTTTCTCAGGCGGTCTTCGCCGCCACCCTCAACGTGAGTCCTGAAACGGTACGGGCCTGGGAGCAAGGGAAGAAGCGGCCCGGAGGCCCTGCAGCTCGTCTGCTCGAGCTGGCGGAGAAATACCCGCGATGGGTGCTGGGTGCCGTACATCTTCGGGAGCCAAAGTAGCCTTGCCTGCGAACGAATATGAATGGCTTCGCGCAGTATTCACGCGACGAGTCGGGCGGCGACAATATTCAGGCGCAGGTGACTGCGACCTGGCGGCCGGCATCGAATCTCAACCTGAGCTTTGGTCCCGTGCTCAACAAGAACCGGAGCACCGGGCAGTTCGTGCGCAGTGTGGGTGATGCGCTCCCCTCGAGCACATACGGGCGCCGGTACGTGTTCGCGGATCTGAATCAGACGACGCTCTACATGGACACGCGCATCGAGTGGACGTTCACGCCGTTGCTCAGTCTTCAGGTCTACGCGCAGCCGTTCGTCTCGGCCGGGAGATTCTCGGAGTTCAAGGAGTTCCTGACGCCGAAGACGTACGACTTCGCGGTATATGGAAGGGACAGGGGGGACGATCGCGCGCGACGCATTCGGGACGTACACCGTCGATCCGGATGCCGCGGACGCAGCGCCGGCGTTCGCGTTCGCGGATCCGAACTTCAATGTGAGGAATCTGCGCGGGAACGCGGTGCTCAGGTGGGAGTATCGTCCGGGCTCGGCGCTGTTCGTGGTGTGGCAGCAGCAGAGGAGCGGGTTCGAGCCAATCGGGGACTTTGATTTCGGGCGGGATGTGGGGGACATCTTCCACACGGTTCCGACGAACGTATTC
>JALYJX010000148.1 GCA_030775065.1 Gemmatimonadota bacterium
GGCGAATCCCGAGGTTGCGCGTGCCGCCGCGGCGCACAGCGCGGCTCACGGCCTCTCAGCCGACAAAGTCTGGTCGCGCGTCGAAGACTACATCGACGAAATCATCCCTTCATTCAACATTCTCGCTTACTACCGCTTCGGTTATGTCGTAAGCAGGTCGCTGCTGCATCTCTTTTACAAGGTTTCCGCGGAGCACCATCCGGCGTGGAGCGGGAAGCCACTGCCGCGCGACGCGATTGTCGTGTATCTCATGAACCACCGCTCGAACGCCGACTATCTCCTTGTCGGCTACGTGCTGTCGGGCAAAGTGGCGATCTCATACGCGGTGGGAGAATGGGCGCGTGCCTTCCCGCTGGAATACATCTTCAAGTCGTTTGGATCGTACTTCATCCGCCGCAAGTATCGCGAGCGCCTCTATCACTGCGTCCTCGAGCAGTATGTACAGCTCATCACCCGCGAGGGCGTAACCCAGGGGATTTTTCCAGAGGGCGGACTCACGCGCGACGGGAAGCTTCGTCCGGGCAAGATCGGTCTTCTCGATTACATGCTTGGTGTTGCCCGCGATGAGCGATATCGAAGTCGCATCTATCTCGTGCCGGTTGCCATCAATTACGACCGCGTGCTCGAGGACCGGACTTTGCTCCGCGAGCTTGCACGGTCGGAAGGTCATCGGCAGACGCCGCGACGGAAGCAGCTTTACGAGGTCTCGCGCTACGTGTGGTGGAATACCGCGCGAACGGTTTTCAGGCGGTGGAAGCGGTACGGGCGCGCGGCCGTGACTGTCGGCGAGCCGCTGCAGGTCGCTCAGTGGTTCGATGAGCTGCACAGGTCGGGCACGAATCTCTTCGACCTTTCCCGGCAGGCGCGCCTGGCCGAAGTCCAGTCGCTATGCGATCAGATGATGTCTCGCATCGGGGCGATCATACCTGTCACACCGGTGACGCTCGCCTGCGCCGCGATTCAGTCACTGGACATCGACTTCGTGTCCCGCGAGCGACTCCTCTCGCGCATGTCCGAGATGCGGGATGTGCTGCTCGAGCTCAATGCGCGGGTAATTCCCGCGGAAGGAGGAATCGACGAGATCTTCGGGCATGCATGGAAGATGCTTCGCATGCGGAAAATCCTCGTCCGATCGGGGGACGGTTACGCGGTGCTACCGAAGAACCGCGAATTGATCAGCTACTACGCGAACAGCATCGCGCACCTGCTGGGCCCATTCGAGCAGGGCGTGCGCGAGAGAGATGCGCTGCCGTCGAGTCGAATCGTCAGTTAATGAAAGAGCTTTCTTACTGAAACTCTACCGGCGTTCCCGCACGAATGAGAGATGCCAGGCGGTCCGCATCCCAATTCGTCAGTCGAACGCACCCGTGCGAGTTGGAATAGCCGATCGTCTCCGGCGAGGATGTGCCGTGAATTCCGTAATGCGGCTTCGACAGAGCCATCCACACGACTCCGACTGGCGAGTTCGGGCCGGGTGGAAGCCTGGCCTTGGGCTCGGTGTCGGGCACTTCGGCAAATAGAGCAGGCTGATAGTGGAACGAAGGCTCGCGGGCAATGTTCGTCACGCGGAACCCGCCGGTGGGCGAAGGATCGTACCCCGCTCCGAGTGTTGAAGGGAAATGGGCGACGACCTTTCCGGATCCGTCCATCACCTGCGTCCAGAAGCCTGTCTTCGATATGACGATCTTCGCGGCTCTCTGGGCAGCCGTATCGCGCGTTGCAGGATCGTCAATCGGTGTCTGGACGTTCGGAACCTGAAGCGACATACCCGCAGCCAGCGACTTGAGATTCACCTTTGGATTCAGTTGTCGCAGCATGGCCTCGCTCGTATGGAACTGCTCGGCCAGCTGTTCCGCGGGCGAGCTGTAGCAGAGGCATTTGAGCTTCGCCTGCTCGTAGACGTCATCGGGAATCGGCAGGAATGGTCCCTCCATGTCATCCATTGTCACTTCATGAGTCGTAATGAGCGGAGTCGTCTGCGCCGCAGCTGCGAGCCTGTCGTACGTTGCCTTGTCGAGCGTCTTCGTCGCCGCCGTGTCCATTGCGTTCGCGGCACGGAAATACCTCAGGGCCTTCGCCGCATTCTTCCCCCATGTGCCGTCGATTATTCCCGGGGAGAATCCGGCACGATCGAGCATGACTTGAAGCTGAAGAACCACGGGACCCCTGTTCGGGATGGGCAACGGAAATCTGCGCGGAGCAGCGACAGCGCTCGACGCCGTGATTTGCGTGAACGCCGGATCGCTCGAGAGCGGCGGGAGGCTATCCATCTGTGCGCCGAGGCCGGCAGTGTCGAGCGAGTACACGTTATAGCCGGGCGCGGAAATCTCGGGCGCCACCGAGCCTGCGGTGTCCAGATCGGCTGAAGCAGTCGCGGCCTGCGCGGCGGAATCAGCCGCGGTCTTCTTCGATGCGTCTGATTCTTCAACGATGCAGGCGATCGCCAGCATCGTCGCGATCGTAACTGTTACTGTGCGCGTGAGCCGCCCTGCGGCCCGAAGTCGATAGTTGGTCATGACTCCGGACAGTTCAATTTCGAGGCCGCGGATTGTGCTCGGAGCCGGGTGCCCGGGGGCACGTAAGCTTAGTCCACGCCTTGAGTTCCACGTCGTGCGAAGGCCGTCGCGTCACTTGACGCTCACACCGCGACAGTCTAACTTCAAAGGCTGCACAGCCCTCGACCGGAGGGATTTTTTTACACCCCAGAAGCGTTAATGCCGACTATCAACCAGCTCGTCCGTCAAAGCCGCCGCGACGTCCAGAAGAAGGAAAAAGCGCCGGCTTTGAAGTCCAATCCGCAGAAGCGTGGAGTTTGCACCCGCGTTTACACCACCACACCGAAGAAGCCGAACTCAGCGCTGCGCAAAGTCGCGCGCGTCAGGCTCACGAACGGCTTCGAAGTCACCGCCTATATTCCGGGCGAAGGCCACAACCTCCAGGAGCACTCGATTGTGCTTATCCGCGGCGGCCGTGTTAAGGACCTTCCCGGTGTGCGCTACCACATTGTACGCGGCAGCCTCGACGCGTCGGGCGTGAACGGTCGGAACAAGAGCCGGTCGAAATACGGAACCAAGAAGCCGAAAGCCGCGGGAGCCGCGGGAGGAAAGAAGTAAATGAGCCGCCGCAAGAAATCCGTCAAGCGTACCATACTTCCTGACGCGCGCTACGACAGCCAGACGGTGTCGAAGTTCATCAACGCGATCATGTACGAGGGAAAGAAATCCACGGCCGAGCGCATCTTCTACGGCGCGATGGACCTCGTCGAGAGCCGCACGAGCCAGTCGGGCGTCACCGTCTTCAAGCAGGCGCTCACGAACCTCAAGCCCGCCGTCGAAGTGAAGAGCCGTCGGGTCGGTGGCGCCACGTATCAGGTTCCTGTCGAAGTGCGTCCGGATCGGCGCACAGCCCTCGCGATGCGTTGGCTCATCACCTTCTCCCGCGGCCGCAACGAGAAGTCGATGGCCGAAAAGCTGGCCGCCGAAGTGATCGCCGCCTCGAAGGGTGAGGGAAATGCGATCAAGAAGAAGGAAGACACGCACAGGATGGCCGAGGCAAACAAGGCGTTCGCGCACTATCGCTGGTAGCTCCATTGAGGACGCACGCACGGAGATACGAATGAAGTTCATTTCGAAGATTGGAAGTTGCCTCCTTGCTTCAGTTCTCTTATCCGCTTCCGCTCAGGCACAGTGGATCTCACTCGGTGTACGCGGCAGCGGAAGCATGCCAACAGGATCATTTGCCGAAGACGGCTCCACGAATCCAGCACTGATCGAAGGTGCGAAGACCGGATTTGGTTACGGGCTTGATGTTGCGGCCGGTATGGGAATGTTCGGCGTCTACGGGGGATTCGATCACATCGCATTCGACTGCGAAAGCGTCTCCTGCAACTCTGCTGGCGAATACGGCGTCACCGGCGTTAGTCTCGGTCTCAAGCTCTCGAGGGCGGCTGGTTCGCTGATCCATCCTTTCGTCAAGGGCGGAGTGACATTCAACAAGCTCAAGGGCAACTACGGTTCCGGCTCGTCAGGCGGGCTGACCAGCGACCGCGCTCCGGGTTACGAGGTTGGGCTTGGGGCGGATATCTCGCTATTGGGTCTCTTGAGTCTGGCACCGCAGGTTCGGTACGTTGGACAGAACCTGAAGGCGAACATCCCGGGAGTTACCGCTCCCAATCCGGACGGGCAGGGAGTGAACTATCTGACGTTTGACCTCGGCTTGGCGGTGACCACGCCGTTCGGCCGGTGAGGCGCGCGTGAGCTTCGGCTCGCGCGGCGCCAGTTAGCGCGTCATCCCTGCATCCGCTCCCTTGCGCGTTCAGCAGCCGCGTGACGTAAGGGAGCGGGAGTCGTTGCTCGCTCGACTATCGCGAGCAACGCGTCGACTACGAGCGCCAGCGCTGCCGCAGGAAGCGCTCCGGAAAGAATAAGTCGCGTGTCGGCGAGGGCGAGACCCGTGGCAATCGGCTCGCCCAGCCCGCCGGCACCGATAAACGCCGCCAGCGTAGCGGTTCCCACGGCGATCACTGCTGCGGTCCGAATGCCGGCGAGCACGGTGGGAGCGGCGAGCGGAAGACGCACCTGCCGCAGAATCTGAGATGGCGTCATGCCGACCGCTCGTGCGGCGTAAACCGCGGTGGGGTCAGCATCTCGCACTCCTGAGTACGTGCTCCGCACGATCGGATACAACGAATAAAGCCAGAGCGCGACGAGCGCCGGCCATACACCGATGCCAATCAGAGGAATCATGAACGCCAGCAGCGCGATGCTCGGGATGGTCTGAAGGAGACCGATCGCCCGTATGACCGGCTCGGCGGCCCGGCCGGCGGAGTCAAGCCACAGCCCGAGCGGAATCGCGACAAGCATTCCCGCAACGAGGGCGACCGTTACGAGCATGAGATGCCGGACTACCGCTGCCAGCAGTGCTTGCCGCTGACTCCACATGTAGCCGGCGAACGAGGTCGACGCGGCGCTGGTTGAGGAAGGCGAAACGATAGCCGCACCGGCGATGAGTCCAAGCTCCTGCAGCGCCGAGCGAGCGATGACACCCACGGGCTCGCGATCTACTTCAAGTCTCGCATTCAGCCTGCGCATTGTTTCCACGTCGAGCCGGTTGCTCAGCTCGGCGAGCGCTGCTATCGCGCCCGGCTGATTGCGATAGAGCCGCGCGCTCACGAGTGCCGCTGCTTCGTAAGGAGGAAAAAATCTTTTGTCGTCGCGCAGGACGACGAGGTCGTACTTCGCGACGAATCCATCCGTGGAGTAGCCGTCGATGACGTCAACCGCACCTGCGGTGAGCGCCTGGTACTTCACGGCCTGGCCGAGCGGCCGCACGCTCCTGAACGACATTCCGTACGCCGATCTCAAGCCGGGAAGACCGTCCTCTCGCTCTATGAAATCCGCCGTCAGTCCGGCTGTCAGACGCGGGGCCGCGCGCGCGAGATCGCTCAGCGTCTCGAGAGAGAACTCCTTCGCCGTTTGCCGGCGAACGGCAATCGCGTAGGTGTTTTCGAAGCCGAGCGGAGGAAGCCATCTCACGCCATACCTTCTCGGGAATTCCTGTGCGACGCGCGCGAAGACAGCCGCAGGATCATTTTGCGGGGGTTCCTTCAGTACGGCGAGCAGTCCTGTTCCCGTGTACTCGGGGTAAACGTCTACAGCACCGGATCGGAGAGCCGAGAAGGCAACCTCAGTCGCGCCGAGCCCCGGCCGGCGATCGACGGTGAATCCGCGGCGCTCGAGAAGCTGTGCGAACAGCTCGGCCAGTATGAATGACTCACCAAATGGTTTGGATGCGACCACCACAGGAAAGCTCGCCTTCGCCGTCTGCGCGCAAACCAGCGACGGTGGAAGCACTGCTGAACTCAGGAAGAGCAGTGCGCGCATCGGTTGCCGCAGGGTCCGGATCATTCCTCGCCTTCGACGTGCGACAGCAATCTCCTGACATACTCCGTAGCAGGGGCCGCTCGCAGCGTCGGCCCATCGGCGACCTGCTCGGCCGATCCATCGCGCAGAACGGCGATTCGATCGGCGAGGAAGAGGGCTTCGCGCAGATCGTGCGTGACCAGCACGGTCGTCGGGCGCGTCGCGGCGCGTATTCGTTTCAGCTGCCTCTGAAGCTCGGCTCGGGTAATGGCGTCGAGCGCACCGAAAGGCTCGTCCAGCAAGAGCAGTCTCTGGCCTGCGGCCAGCGCCCGCGCCATCGCCACGCGCTGCCTCTGGCCACCGGAAAGCTCATGTGGCCAGCGCGGGCCTATTGTCGCGCCCAATCCGACAGTTTCGAGTGCACGCGCCGCACGCTCTGGAGCGTCGGTCATGCCGCACAGGACGGGCACAAGCGCAACGTTCCGGCTCACGCTCCAGTGGGGAAGAATCCCTCCGTCCTGCGGCACGTAGCCAATTGACCGTCGCAGCGTCACCGGATTCACCGAGCGCGTATCTCGCCCGTCGATTGTTATCGTTCCGCTGTCCGGGTCGAGCAGCCGGTTGATGCAGCGGAGAAGTGTGGTCTTTCCCGAGCCGCTTTCTCCAACGAGTGCCAGACATTCACCGGGCGCGGCGTTTAGCGTGACTCGCGCGAGGGCGGCCACATCTCCGTAGCGCTTCGAGACGTCGTCTATCTGTAGAGCGGCGCCCGGCTCAGGTTCGGTCATCGCCGGGAGATCTTCCCTGACGCGTGTACCGGTCGAAGAAACAGACTGCCGAGTCCACATCGGCGGAGGAGATGTATCGGTCGCCGAGGGATTCACACCCGGCGGTCGCAAGATTGGTCAGCTCGATCGCCTTCTCACGAATCGCGGTATCCGCGAGCCCCGCGCGACCTGCAGTCTCCAGCGCGCCGAGATCTGGCAATCCGAGAAGATCCGCTGCGGCGCGAGACATGTCTTCGTCGTAGACGAGCCCTACGACAAACGAGATTGATGCAGCGAGATGCTCCTGTGAAACCGCGTCGGCCGAGCGAAGCTCGAAGTAGCCGCGGGGACGCACCTCGGGAAAGAGTGTGCTCAGGTGAAAATTCCAATCCTCCATCGTCGGATTTCCCGTTTGTATCCACTCAGAAAATGAAGGATAGCGCTCGCCGTTCCTGTACATGATTGCGCCTGCCTCGAGGGCGAACTCGAGATAGGCAGCGGCGGGATTGTCCGCGTTGACTGGCAGGCCGGTACGCGACGTGTCGAGGGTCCGCCACAGATGAGCGCGATAGCTCTGGTGACCGGTGGGCTTGCCCGCATAGACGGCGGAGGAAGCGAAGATCGCCGTCACGTATGGCGCAAGCGAGCTGAGCAACGCCCAGCGCTCATACGGCTTTGGGCCGCTCTCGACGTTGATCTGCACCGACGCTGTTTGTCGCATCATCCGCGCGCCGGACTCGCCGATGGAATCGAAGTAACGCGCCATTCGCTCGTAACGCGGCCGGTGCAGCTGCAGACTTACACTGGGGATGTCGTTGTAGGGATCGACACCGACAGCCTCCAGAACCATTGCGTCACGCTCGAATGCGCTCGTCAAAAGCTCCGAAGTGCACCGCAGATCGCGGATCAGCCCGGATGCAGTCGGAGATATCGCGCTGCTGAGCTCGATCTGGCCTCCTGGCTCGAAGGAAACGCGTCCGCCGTCAGGCGTCGACCATGAGGGAGGATCGCCATTGGAGGCCTGCTCCAGCCAACGAGCGTGCCGTGCAACGCGGCGAAGAACCGGCAGTGACTGGAGTCCGCTCGACGCCGCGATTGGAACCGGCTCGCCACTCTCCGCACCGAACGGAATCCGCTCCAGCTCGGCGCCCACTCCCATCGATTGTGCGCTGCCAGCGGATGTGAAAAGCGATTCCACGCTGGCCAGCAGCGTGCCGCGGTCGAGACGCATCAGAGCCTTGCCCGCACAGGTCCGCCGAGAGCGAGAGCAAACATCTCGTCCGCGTCCGTGATCCATCGTTCGAGGCGAAGACCTGCCCTTTCAAAAAGTGCTTCGACGCTTTGCCTGTCGTACTTGCAGCTCAGCTCGGTTCGGATCGATTCACCTTCAAGGAACCGGACGCTGCCAATGTCCGGAATGAAAACCGTCTGATCGCGACCGGAATCCAGGTGCATCTCGACTCGGTGACGATCGCGATCGTAGAAAGCGCGATGCCTGAACGCGGTCACATCGAAATTCGCACCGAGCTCCCGATTCAGCACGCGAAGAATGTTCAGGTTGAATTCCGCGGTGACGCCCGCCCGATCGTTGTATGCTGCCTCGATAAGCTCAGGGTCCTTGCGGAGGTCGGCGCCAAGCAGAAACCTGTCGTCCGGGCACATCTGCGCGGCGATTCGGCGCAGAATCCGAACTGCTGATTCCGATTCGAAGTTGCCGATTGTACTGCCCAGGAAGGCAAACAGCGTCGGTCGCTCGAGCCAGGGGAGCTTCAGCTGACGCGTGAAGTCTGCAACCGCAGCAGTGATCTCAACCTGCGGGTAGATCTCGCGAAGGCGTGTTGCCGTTTCCTCGAGGAAATTCCTGCTGACATCCACCGGCACATACTGTTCGCCAGTGCCTGCGGCTTGCATCGCATCGAGAATGATTCGCGTCTTGGTCGCGCTGCCGGCGCCGAGCTCCACGAGTG
>JALYJX010000149.1 GCA_030775065.1 Gemmatimonadota bacterium
ACTCACGCAGCGTATCGGACCGACGAGCCTGCCCGCGGGGTTCACGCTCCGCATCTGGGGAGCGGCAATCGTCGCGGCCTTGGTCGCGTGGGGTGCCAAGTTCGCTCTGTACGGAACACACACGGTGCTCATCGGCCTGCTGATACTTGCCGCATACGGTATGACTTACCTCCTCATCTCGACGCTCATGAAGATTCCGGAGGCCGTCGCCCTGACCGCTCGCCTGCGACGAAGACGGGAGAATTAACCACGGAGACCGCAGAGAAAGCGGAGAACAGCGCATTACCGCGGAGAACGCGAAGAACGCGGAGAACCGCGTTTTGGGTGAACAGCTTCCGCAGCTACGCCCTCGATCGCCAAGCTGTGTCAAAACCTTTGGAAAAGCGGCGGCGATCGGAGCGCTTGCGAAGCATAAACCCTTCCGCGTTCTCCGCGTTCTCCGCGGTAATGCCGGCTGTTCTCCGCGTTCTCCGTGTTCTCCGTGGTTAATTCGCTCAGCAGGCACGAACGGGTGGTGATAGTGCAGGTATAATTAGAAATGATCGTCGTCCCCGACAAAGTCGCATCGAAGCTGCCTCACCTGCCCGACGGACCTGGAGTCTATCTCTGGAAAAGTGGGGACGGGCAGATTCTTTACGTCGGGAAGGCAAAGAGCCTCAGGTCCCGCGTGCGGAGCTACTTCGGCGCCGACCACGAAGAGAGTCCAAAAACACGCCACCTGGTCGGGAAAATCGTCGACGTAGAGACGATCGTGGTGCCAAGCGAGGCGCACGCTCTGATTCTCGAGGCGAATCTCATCAAGGAGTACAGGCCGAGATTCAATATCTCGCTGCGCGACGACAAGTCGTATCCGTACATCAAGGTGACGGTTCAGGAGGCGTTCCCCCGCGTGTACGTGACACGCCGGCTGCAGAACGACGGCGCCCGCTACTTCGGTCCGTACACCGATGTGGGCGCGATGCGGCGAGCCCTGAATGTCGTCAAGCGGATCTTCACCGTCAGGTCGTGCAACTACGACATGCCGCGCGAGATGCCGGACCGGCCCTGCCTCGACTACTATATCCATCGCTGCAAGGCGCCTTGCATCCTCGCGCAAAGCCAGATGGAATATCGCTCCATGATCGAGGAGGTCGTCCTGTTCCTCGACGGTCGTCCGGACGAAGTGATGCGCCGGGTCAAGGAGCGGATGGAGGCTGCGTCGAGCTCACTCGACTTCGAGAGGGCAGCGGAGCTTCGTGACGCCCTTCAACACCTCGATCAGATGGAGGAGCCCACAGTGGTTCTCGAGGTTGAAGGCGGTGATCGCGACGTTATCGGCTTCGCCCGCGACGGTGATGACGCATGTGCAGTCCTGCTCCGCGTACGCAGCGGGAAGCTCCTTTCCCGCGAGCACCGGTTCCTCGTCAACGTCGAGGGAGAGGAAGACTCCGCAATTCTGCTCGCATACCTTGCAGGCAGCTATGTCGCTCTGCATGAGCGCGCACGCCAGCTGCTCGTGCCGTTTGACTTTGGAGATCGCGAGCTCCTGGAGGAGTCGCTCTCCGGCACGAGGATTCTCATTCCGCAGCGCGGATCACGCCGCGAGCTGGTTGATCTCGCGCAGCAGAACGCCCGTCATCTGCTGGAGGAGCTGCGCGCGGCTACCATCGAGGGCGCGACTGTCGCAGGTGACCCGGTGTACGAGCTCGGCCGCGAGCTCGGACTCCAGCGCCTCCCGCGAACGATGGTCTGCTTCGACATTTCGACCACGCAGGGAACCGATACAGTCGGCGCAGGCGTGTGGTTCGAGAACGGCCGGCCAAAGCGTGGCGAATACCGAAAGTTCCGCGTGAAGACCGTAGAGGGAAGCGACGACTTCGCCTCGATGCGGGAGGTCGTTACCCGATACTTCCAGCGGCGCCAGGCGGACGAAAAGCCGCTCCCTGATCTGATAATCATCGACGGCGGCAAGGGACAGCTCTCCGCCGCACACGAGGCACTCGAGCCGCTTGGACTCGGGGACAGGCCTCTCATCAGCCTCGCAAAGCGTGAAGAAGACGTCTACGTCTGGGGAAGGGAGACGCCCATCCGCATGTCGCGCCGATCGACGGCTCTTCGCCTTCTCCAGCAGATCCGGGATGAGGCGCACCGCTTCGCCGTCACCTACAACCGGAAACGGCGCACCATGCGGACGCTCACCTCTGAGCTGCTGAAGGTCCCGGGTATCGGGCCCGTGAAGCGGCGGCGACTGCTCCAGCAGTTCGGGAGCATTCAGGGTGTGCGAGAAGCCAGCGAAGAGGCCATCTCCAAGGTCCCCGGATTCAATGCCGAGCAGGCCCGGCGACTCCTTGAATCCCTCGCGGCGAGCTCGCCAGTGTAGCGAGCTAACATTAGGCAATTCCTTGTGTTCGGCGGCTTTATCTCTAAATTACTTTAGCTATGGTTAAAGTCGCCCGCGTCCTCCCGGACAGTATCGCCGACGAGCTCGGTATCGAAGTCGGAACGGAGCTGATCTCGGTGAACGGCCGTGACCTGCACGACTTTCTCGACTGGGAATTTCTGACCGCCGACGACGAGCTTCTCGTCGAAGCGAGGCAACCCGACGGCGACGACGTCGTCTATGAGATCGAGAGGCCCGAAGGCGAGCAGCTCGGCGTCACGCTCGAGCCTCCCACCGTGCGACGCTGCGCCAACCGATGCGAGTTCTGCTTCATCGAAGGCCTTCCTGTCGGACTTCGCCGAAACCTCTACATCCGCGACGACGATTACCGGCTGTCGTTCACCTACGGCAATTTCGCCACGTTGTCCAATGTGAAGGAGCGGGATATCGCTCGAATCCTCGAGTATCGCCTCTCGCCCCTCTACGTCTCGGTTCACGCGACGAACTGGGAGGCTCGGAGAGTCCTGCTCAACAATCCTCGCGTACCCAACATCGTGGACCAGCTGACCCGCCTGGCCGAGGGTGGCATTCAGTTTCACTGCCAGATGGTTGTCGTGCCCGGATTGAATGACGGAGACGTACTCGAGGAATCCCTGAGCGATCTGTATCGACTGGGCGACGCGGTTATCTCTGCCGCGGTTGTTCCCGTCGGCATCACGCAGTTCTCTCATCTTTACACCGGCAAACCCATGGATGCAGCCGCAGCCGGCGAACTCCTGGAAAGGGTTGCGCGCTGGAGCGAGCGAGCGCAGCGGGAGCGCGGAGAAAACTGGGTATACGGCTCGGACGAGCTGTATCTGCTGGCAGAGCGCGAGCTGCCACCGGCCGAACACTATGGAGATTTCTCCCAGATCGAGAACGGCATAGGCGCGGTCGCCTCGCTCCGCTCGAGAGTTGCTGCCGGCGTGGATGATCTGCCACGAATGGATGGCAGGCGGATTGGAGTGGTGACGGGGAAGGGAATGGCCGCACTGATGCCCGAGCTCATAGCGCAGCTGGAGAATGCGACAGGCGCTGCTTTCGAGGTGATTGTCGCCGAGAACTCGCTGTTTGGGCCGACCATCACAACGGCTGGACTTCTGGTGGGTGCCGACATACGCCGTGCGCTGGCTGATCGCCACGATCTCTCGATCGCACTCATACCCGCGGAAACGATCAACGAGGACGGAATTTTTCTGGACGACGTCGTCTTCGAGGAGCTGCGCGGGTCGCTGCCCATGCCCGTTTTTCCGTCGTACGATTTTATCGACGTTCTCGCGGCCGAAGCGCAGGCGGTGGCGGCATGAACGTTCCCGTGGTAGCGATCATCGGCCGGCCGAACGTCGGAAAATCGGCGCTGTTCAACCGCATTGTCGGAGATCACAGCGCGATAGTGAGCGAAGAAGCGGGCACCACGCGAGACCGCCATTTCGCTCTCGCAGAGTGGAACCGGCGGCAGTTCTGGCTGGTCGATACGGGCGGCCTCACCGACGATCCGCACATTCCGATGGACGTCGAGATCAAGCGCCAGGTGCTCGAGGCGATAGGCGAGGCGGATCTTCTGCTGATGGTGGTCGACGCGAAGGCGGGCCTGCATCCGAGTGACACGCGCGTCCTCCATCTGCTTCGTGAATCGCGCAAGCCATGGCTGCTCGTCGCGAACAAGGTGGACGATCCGGCGAGCACCGACTACTACGAGTTCTACGAGCTCGGGGCGGGCGATCCTTTGCCTGTCTCCGCGGTGAACGGCAAGAACTCGGGGGACTTGCTCGACGTCATCGCCGCAGCAATCCCGGAAAGTCCCGCGGAAGAAGAGGATGCGCTCCGCGTTGCCGTAATCGGTCGGCCGAATGTCGGAAAGTCATCCCTTGTAAACCGCATTCTCGGAGAGGAGCGCCTGGTTGTCTCCGAGATCGCCGGCACAACCAGGGATGCAATCGACACTCCGCTCAACTATCACGGACGCCGAATGATCTTCGTCGACACGGCGGGACTTCGCCGCCAGTCGCGGGTGGATGACGGGATCGAGTTCTACTCGGCCCTGCGATCACGACGGGCGATTGATCGTGCCGACATCTGCCTGCTAGTAATCGACGCGACTGAGGGGCTGCACAACCAGGATCTGAAAATCGCCGCTCTTGCGTGGGAGACCGGCAGAGCGCTGATCATCGTCGTCAACAAGTGGGACATCGCCGAAAAGGAGACGAACTCGGCCCGGGATTTCGAGCGGGAATGCGAGGCGAAAGCTCCGTTTCTGAAATTCGTTCCTTTCATCTTTCTGTCGGCGCTCTCAGGACAGCGTGTCGCGAAGCTGCTGAGCGTGATTCTCGATGTCGACGCCGAGCGCAAGAAGCGCATCACGACCTCGCAGGTCAATACGACACTCGAGGCGCTCGTCGCGCGGAAGCAGCCGCCCCAGGCGTCAGGACGTGAAGTGAAGCTCAACTACGCGACGCAAGTCGAGACAGCCCCGCCGACGATCGCTGTTTTTGGAAACAACCCCGACCTCGTGCAGGAGCATTACATCCGCTACCTGCACAACGGCTTTCGCGAGGCATGGGGATTCACAGGAAATCCTCTGCGGGTGGTGATGCGGAGGAAATCCGCGTAAGTGCATCCGCTTTTCGGGGTTCTCCTGTCGTACCTCGCGGGCTCAGTGCCGTTCGCGTATCTCGCGGGCAAGGCGCGTGGAGTCGATCTGCGACAACATGGCTCGGGCAATCTCGGAGCAACGAACGCGGTGCGGGTACTCGGACCGCGAGTTGGCGGACTGGTCTACCTCGGTGACACGCTGAAGGGCCTGCTGCCGGTTCTTCTCCTGCCGAAGGTTGTGTCAACTCCGAGCGCGGACCTCTGGGCGATTGCTTTCGGGCTCGCGGCTGTTATTGGACACGTGCGGCCGATTTTCCTCCGGGGCAAAGGCGGCGGGAAGGGAGTCGCCACGGCGGGCGGAGTCTTTTTCGGACTGGCGTGGCTGCCCACGCTGATCTCCCTCCTCGTCTTTGCGGCGACCCTCATGCTGACACGAATCGTCAGCGTCGCTTCGCTAGCCGCCGCCGTCGCGCTCCCCGTTGCGATGTTCGTATGGGCCGGACCCCGCGCGCCGGTGTTCATCGTCAGCTTCGCGATGATGTTTTTCGTCGTCTGGACGCACCGCACGAACATCGGACGGCTGAGACGCGGCGAGGAGCCGCGTTTCGGACGCAAAGTCGAGGCACCCGCCCGGTGACTCGATGCGCCGTGCTCGGTGCCGGGGCCTGGGGAACCGCGCTCGCCGACCTGCTCGCGCGGAATGGCCATGCGGTGCGGCTATGGGCGTACGAATGGGATGTCGTCGAGACGATAAACCGGTCGCACGAGAATCGCCGATTTCTGAGCGGGCACAAGCTGAACGCGGGCGTGACGGCTTTCGCTGACGTGGTTGGAGCAGTCGAAGGCGCTGAGCTCGTGACCGTTGCGACTCCGTCACACGTATTGCGTCCGATCGTACGGAACGCGCGTGATGCCTTTCCGCCACGCGTACCGATCGTAGTCGCATCGAAGGGCATCGAGGCAGACTCGCTGGCACTCATGACAGACGTGGTCGCTGACGAAGTTCCGGACTCGACCGTCATTGCACTTTCCGGCCCGAGCTTCGCGATAGAGGTCGCGAATCGACAACCGACGGCGGTGGTTGTCGCGTCCGCCGACGCTCTTGCCGCGAGATTCGCGCAGCAGACCTTCAGCGCCACTGATTTCCGCGCGTACACCCACAGTGACGTGACGGGAGTGGAGATAGGCGGCGCACTGAAAAACGTCATGGCTGTTGCGACGGGTATCGCCGAGGGATTGGGCTTGGGCTTCAACGCCCGGGCAGCGTTGATCACCCGCGGCCTCGCCGAGATGACACGACTCGGAACTCGCCTCGGCGCTGAAGCAACAACGCTGGCCGGGCTGGCGGGAATGGGCGACCTGGTTCTCACGTGTACCGGCACCTTGAGCCGGAACCGGAGTGTGGGAGTTGAGATGGGTCGTGGCGCCTCGCTCGAGGAAGTTCTAGCCGGAAAGGAGACGGTCGCCGAAGGTGTGGTTACAACACGAAGCGCGCGCGCACTCGCAGCGCGGGAGGGAGTGGAAATGCCGATTGTCGATGCCGTTTACCGTGTGTTGTTCGAAGGCGATCCTCCGCGCGATGCGATTGGATCGCTCATGACGCGTGAGCTGAGATCGGAGAGCGAGTGATGCCATCTGCCGAGCCGGTCCGCGAATTCTTTTCGATGGGTGACGTCTGCAGCCTCACCGATCTCAAGCCGCATGTGCTTCGATACTGGGAGAGTCAGTTCCGGTTCCTCCATCCGGCGAAGAATCGCTCGGGAAACCGCGTCTACCAGCGGCGGGAGATAGAGCTGATAATGCTCGTCCGCCAGCTGCTTTACACCGAGAAATACACGATCGATGGTGCCCGCCAGAAGATCGACGAGTACAGAAAAAGCGGCGAGTTGCGTACTGTGGCGCGCGCGGCACTCGACTCGCAGACGGTGGAGTCCATGGAATCCGATCTGGAAGCAATACTGGCGGCAATTGACGGGGAACCGGAATCCGAATGATCGAGCCGGTCGCAGTCATCGTTCCGGCGTTCAACGCGGAGAAGACCGTAGGACCTGTGATCAAGGGTCTACGTGAGGCGCTGCCGCGTGCGTCGATCATCGGAGTCAACGACGGCTCAGCGGATGGTACCGCCGCATTGCTGCGTTATATCTGCGATGAGACAATCGACTTTCCGGAGAATCACGGAAAGGGAGCCGCACTTCGAGCTGCCTTCGCGGCCGCCTTGGATACTGATTGCCGCGCGGTGCTGACCATCGACTCCGATGGCCAGCACGACCCGGCATTCGCCCCATTGATTCTCAAAGCACTGGATGGCTATCACATTGCCATCGGAACGCGCGACCTGTCGGGCGAGCACGTGCCTCGCCACCGCCGCATCGCGAACTTCATGTCGAGTGCCGCAACGCGAATGGTCTCGGGCGGTTCGGTCAGGGACAGCCAGTCTGGCTACAGAGGCATCCGACGAGAGGTGCTCTCAGCCGTGCACGCCGAAGGCGACCGGTATGAATACGAGACCGATTTCATCATTCGCGCCGCTCATGCAGGCTTCAGCATCACCAACATTCCAATTTCCACGATCTACGGCTCGGAGAGCTACTTCCGCGAATTCCGCGACGCGATGCTCGTGATCGGCGTGCTCTGGAAGCACCGCGCAGGCGCATTCCGGCGCGGAGGGAAGCGCCCGCTCTCGCAGCCCGACGAGGTCTGATGCGCGTACTCTGCACGAATGACGATGGAATACTCGCACACGGCCTCGCATGCCTCGTCGCGGCGGCCGAGCCACTCGGTGACGTGACCGTTGTCGCGCCCGACCGGGAGCAGAGCGCCACGAGCCACTCGCTGACACTTCACCATCCGGTCAGACCTATCCTCAGGGAAGAGAAGCGCTGGCAGGTGGACGGCACCCCCACCGACTGTGTGATGCTCGCGGTTGAGGCGCTGATGGAAGAGCGGCCGGATTTCATTTTGAGCGGCATCAACCACGGGCAGAACATGGGCGAAGACGTGCTGTACTCGGGCACGGTCGCCGCAGCGATGGAGGGTATCTCTATCGGAATTCCGTCAATCGCCATCTCGTTTGCGGGAGGCGATCTGCGCGCCGACACGAGCATGCTCAACAATCAGATCGAGCCGCTTACCCGGCTGCTGCGACACGTTTTCAATTTGCGCGCGTTCCCGCCCAACACTCTTTTGAACATCAATCTTCCGCCGGTGCATGGAGAGCAGATCAAAGGCGTCAAGCTTACCAGGCTCGGCCGGCGGGTCTATTCCGATTCGATCACGAAGATGCAGGATCCGTGGGGACGGCCAATCTTCTGGATAGGTGGCGGGTCGATCGAATGGTCGGGGCATGAGGACTCTGACTTCCGCGCGGTGGAGGAAGGCTACATTTCAGTGACGCCATTGCACCTCGACGTCACACACCACGCGATGCTGGAGTCGCCGGAGAACTGGTGGCAGGAGCTGTAGAGGCACAGGAGTATCGTGGCGCGCGGCGGCGACTCGTTTCGGTGCTGCAGGATCAGGGGATTCGTGACCTCGCGGTTCTGCATGCGATCGACGAGATCCCGCGGCACATCTTTGTGCCGGGTGC
>JALYJX010000150.1 GCA_030775065.1 Gemmatimonadota bacterium
GTCGTGAACACCATTGGCCGGCAATCGCCCGACATCAAACGCGGTGTCGACACCGGCGGCGCAGGTGATCAGGGAATGATGTTCGGCTATGCCTCGGATGAGACCCAGGAGTTGATGCCCCTGCCGATTATTCTGGCGCACAAGCTGACTCGTCAGCTCGCCGAGTGCAGGCGCAATGGCGCGGGCGACATCCTCAGGCCCGATGGCAAGTCGCAGGTCACGGTTCTCTATGAAGACGACATCCCGATTGCAGTCGACACGATCGTTATTTCTACCCAGCACGACGATAAAGTGTCGAACCGGAAGCTCCACCAGATGGTGATTTCGGACGTGATTGAACCTGTTATTCCGAAAGAGCTTAGGGCCAAGGACATCAAGTATCACATTAATCCGACAGGACGTTTCGTTGTAGGCGGTCCTCAGGGCGACGCCGGACTTACGGGGCGGAAGATCATCGTCGACACGTACGGCGGGATGGGGCGCCACGGAGGCGGTGCATTCAGCGGGAAGGATCCCTCGAAGGTGGACCGCAGTGCGTCCTACGCCGCGCGATGGGTCGCCAAGAATATTGTCGCGGCAAAGCTCGCCCGGCGTTGCGAGGTGCAGCTCGCCTATGCGATAGGCGTTGCCAAACCAGTGTCGGTGGCGGTCGACACGTTTGGAACGAATACTGTTCCGGAGAGCGCGATCATGCGCGCAGTCGCGGAAGTATTCGACCTGACACCTGCGGGCATAATGAAGGCGCTCGATCTTCGAAAGCCAATCTACGAAGTGACTGCCGCATACGGGCATTTCGGCCGCGCGCCGCGAAAGGATGGAGGCGGCAAGAATGGAAAGACGTTTTTCACATGGGAGCGGACCGATCGCGTGAAGGAATTGCAGCGCGCCGTCAAAGCCTAGCTCTGCGGAGTGCGTATTGCGGGCCAACTGCAATACGCAGTCGACCTGTGATCTTCATCCCGCTAGTTCCGAGCGTTACATTCCGAGAATGCAGCTCGTTGAATGTGAGGTCATGCGCCTCGGGCTCGATCGGTCCAACAATTCCTACGTAGTGATCCTGAGGGAGAAGGACGGCGAGCGTCTCCTCCCCATCTGGATCGGCCAGTCCGAGGCCGAGTCGATCGTCATCGAGATGAGCAAGCTGCGCCGGGAGCGGCCCCTCACACACGACCTCTGCAAGACTCTCATCACCGGACTCGGCGGAACTCTTCGCCGCATCCAGATCACGAGAGTCGAGAACAGGACGTATTACGCCGAGCTGCATATTCGTCTCGAGGAGAGGATGATTCAGATCGACGCTCGTCCGTCGGACAGCATCGCGATTGCCCTCCGTTTCGCCGCTCCCATCTACGCGCAGGAAGACCTCCTAACGTCGCTGCTGTTCGACGACAGCTCGGACGAGTCCGAGTCGATCCCTTCGGCTCAGGAGGTCGAGCAGTCCGACGAGATGACGCCTACGCAGCTTCAGAAATACCTCGAGAATCTGCGTCCGGAAGATCTTGGGAAGTTCAATATCTAGCATCGGCGTCGTCTGCAGCCTCGCGCTTGCGACGATGGCCGGAGCGCAGACGCCAACACCACCTCCGCTTCCATCCGATCAGGATTCGCCCGCGACGACTGACGTCCTTCAGCGCGTTGAGGGCCAGGTCGTACGTCCGGGCGCGCGCGATATGTTGCCCGTGGCCAACATCTGGGTGACGCTTCACCGAGTCGGGTCCGATCGCGCAGCGCCCCTCGATTCCGTCCGCGCCGATGCCGGCGGCAGATACACATTCGAATACCGGCGGACGGGCGACGAGTCGGCGATCTATTTCGCCTCCGCCTCGTACGGCGGCATTGCCTACTTCACGCGTCCCCTTCACCACGTGCTCGTCAAAGGCGAAGAGGCGGAGATCGCGGTTTACGACACCACGTCCGCGCGAATCCCGATCGGAGTGCGCGGTCATCACATCGTAGTCTCGAGTGTCGATGCCAACGCGACGCGGTCTGTGACTGAAGTTTATGAGCTCGCGAATGACACGTCGGTCACCAGGGTAGCGGCGGGCTCCAGCCAGACAGGCGCGGTGTGGGTCGGCTCACTCCCAGAGGGAGCAAGTGGTTTTCGTGTTTCACAGGGCGACCTTCCGGCGGCGGGCGTCACTTTCGCGGACTCGCGCGTCGCTGTGTTCGCACCGATCGCCCCGGGACTCGCGCAGCTGGCTTTCACATACAGCCTGCCGGCAAGCGCATTTCCGCTCCGCATTCCAGTCGAGTTCCCGACGCAGGTCTTCGAGGTGCTCGTGGAGGAGGAGAAAGGATCCGTCGCTGGTGCGAAGCTCCAGGAGAAGGAGCCTGTCGTCCTCGAGCGACGCGCATTCCGCCGTTTCCTGGCCGACGATGTGCCGGTGAACGCCGTAGCGGTGATCGACCTGCCGCCGGCAAGAGGCATCGGCACGGTCGACCGCCGGTACCTCGTGGCTCTCACTGTCGTGATCGGCGGCGCAATGATGCTTGCGCTTGCCCGGGCGCTGAGTCGAAGGTAGCTTCGAAGAACAATTGATCGCGAAGGGGAGCCACGGAAACCGGTGAGAAGCCGGTGCGGCCCCGCCACTGTATCGGGCATCAAACGCGCGCTCGCAGCACCACTGGCCTGGATCTAAACGGCCGGGAAGGTGAGCGACGCGGCCCGGAGCCAGGAGACGACTTTCGTTCGCGCCACGTTTCAGAACCTCGGGGGAGGTGCTGGTGGCGATCGAGGCGTCGCATTTCCGGCGCGTTGACGTTGCGGGCGTTCTCTCTCGAAGAGGATGCCCGTTTTGCGTCTCGCGTCGGTCGTTATCAGCGCAGTCATCTCGCTGGCAGCATGCTCACCGGACCGGGCGCAACTATCAGCGCCTCTCACCGACGATTTCGGCGATACGATCGTTGTCCGCGGCGTGCCGCAGCGCATTGTCTCACTCAACCCGGCGACAACCGAGATCGCGTTCGCTATCGGCGCCGGCGATCGTCTCGTCGGCCGCACTCACTGGGATCTCTATCCACCCGAGGCGAAGAATGTCCCCGATCTCGGAAGCGGAATACGTCCGAACGTCGAAGCAGTGCTTGGTGCGCGTCCCGATCTCGTGCTGCTTTACGGGAGCATCGACAACCGTCCCGCGGCGGCGAGGCTTCGTGCCGCAGGCGTAAACACCTTGTCGCTGAAGATCGACCGCATCGCCGATTTCCACCGCGCCGTGCGGCTCATCGGTCTTCTCCTCGGCGACAGCGCAAGCGGAGCGCGGGTCTCGGACTCGGTCTCGCGCACCCTTGCCCGCGTACAGCGCGCCACCGCGCCGCTGCCGAAGCCAACTGTCTTCTGGCACATCTGGGACGCGCCGCTCATCACGATTGCGCGAGGCAGCTACATGAACGAGCTCATCGAAATCGCCGGCGGAAAGAATGTGTACGGTGAGATGGCGGCTGCGTCTCCGACCGTTGGAATCGAGGACGTGCTGCAAAGAAATCCGCAGTACATCATCACCGGGCCGGAAGGGGCCGCGAAAATAAAGGCCGATCCACGATGGGTAGCTGCTCCGGCGGTACAGGATGGCCGGCTGCTCGTTGTGGACACGGCACTCGTCGGCCGACCAGCGGCGCGGCTCGGCGAAGCGGCACTCGCTCTGGCAGCGCTTTTTCATCCAGGCATTCTTCCCGACTCTGCACGGTGATCACCCATCGTCGCTGGCACTGGATCGCCGTACTCGCCGTTTTCTTTGCGGTGTCGATCGCGGCAATTGCGACCGGAGCCGTGCGCATTCCAGTAGGCGATGTAATCCGCGCAATCGCGGGAGACGGCGATGAGTCCGTCATTGCAATCGTGCGCAGCCTCCGTCTCCCTCGTGTTGCGCTGGCGGCGCTGATCGGTGCGGGACTGGGAATGAGTGGCGGCGCCCTTCAGGGAACGTTGCGAAACGGGCTGGCCGAGCCGTATCTGCTGGGGGTCTCGGGCGGCGCTGCCGTCGGCGCCGTCGCTGCATTTTCAGCGGGCGCAAACGATGCCGGCTGGATCGCGCTCGCTGCATTCTCCGGAGCGGCCATCGCTGTCATGCTCGCGCTTCTCGTTGCGCGTGCGGCTGGGCGGGGCGGCCGTGGCGATCCGAGAACTCTTCTCATGGCAGGCGTCGTCATCGGCGCTTTCGCCAACGCCGTGATAATGGTGGCGCTGGCAAATGCACCACCGAACACATTGAGGGGAGCCCTCTGGTGGATGATGGGATCCGCGGGTGACGCGACGTGGCCGACGGTCAGCGTGCTCGCTCTCTCGATTCTGTTCGGCGGAGCGGCCCTTGTTTATCTGGCGCGCGACATCGACGTGCTTTCGCTCGGCGAGGAATCAGCGGCGGCACTCGGCGTAGATGTCGATCGATCAGCTCGGGCGATCTATCTGTTGAGTGCGCTGCTTGCCGCGGCGACTGTCGCCGCTGCGGGCCTCGTCGGATTTGTCGGCCTGATCGTTCCTCATCTCGTGCGTGCCGCGGGACTACGTCGCAACCGGCCGCTGCTGCTTGGCTCGGCGCTCGTCGGCGCCACGCTCGTTGTGGCGGCGGACCTTGCCGCTCGAACGCTGCGTCCACCCGCAGAGCTTCCGCTTGGCGCCGTGACGGCAATACTCGGCGTTCCGTTTTTCCTGGCTCAGCTAAGGAAAACGGCGTGAGCGAGAAGACTGCGCGGTCGATGATTCGCTTCGACGGTGTGGTTGTTCGCTATGCAGGCGCGCGAGCCAACGCACTGGACGGCGTCTCGTTCGACGTACCGAGTGGGGCGATGACGGCCGTCGCCGGCCCAAACGGCAGTGGCAAGTCGACACTGGTTCGCGCGCTGTTGCGCCGTCAACCACTGGTCAGCGGGCGAATCATGATTGGCGGCGAGAGTCACTCAGTGCTTGCGCAGCGCGAGCTTGCCCGGCGCGTTGCAGTCGCACCTCAGCGCGAGGATACCGCGTTTCCAATGCGCGTCGACGAGTATGTGTCGCTCGCGCGGTATCCCCGGCTCGGCCTGTGGGAAAGCCCGTCACACGAGGACAATGATGCTGTGATGAGGGCGCTCGACCGCGCGGGCGTGTCCGACTTTGCGTCTCGGCGAACGGACGAGCTTTCCGGCGGCGAATGGCAGCGCGTCCGCATCGCTCGCGCGCTGGCTCAGGAAGGATCAGCGCTTGTCCTCGACGAGCCCACCACGTTCCTCGACATGCCTCATGAGATGTCGCTGTTCGAGCTCCTCGATTCGCTCGCGCGTGACGGGCTGGCCGTCCTGGTCGTGAGCCATCAGCTGAATCTCCTCGCTCGCTTCGCCCGGACCATGGTGCTTCTCGATCGCGGCAAGGTGGCCGCGTCAGGCACGCCGAGCGAGGTGATGCGCGCCTCGGTGCTGGAGGAGATTTACGACTGGCCGCTCGTGGTCACTCGCGATTCTGCTTCGGGCACACCGGCTTTGCTCCCTCTCCGCCGTCCCACTCCGCTCTCGTGATCGTCCAACCTTTTTTTGTGGTTAACGCCATGTCCCTTACTCAGAAATTGTGCAGCCCCGTTTCGCGCGCGTCTTTGTTCTGCATCACGTCTGCGCTTGTTGCTTCGACGGTTGCGGCGCAGGACACCGATACCGTCACGCTGGGGACCGTGATCGTCTCGGCCAGCAAGACACCGGTCAGGCGAAGCGAGGTGACTCAATCCGTCACCGTTATCAGTGGCGACGATCTCCGCGCGCGAGGCGTCGCGCGCGTGTCCGACGCCCTGCAGCTGGTGCCCGGCGCGCTCGTGGCTCAGAACGGATCCATCGGATCGGTGAGCACTCTCTTTCTCAGGGGTGGAGAAAGTCGCTACACGAAGGTGCTGATCGATGGTGTCGCTGTGAACCAGTCGGGAGGCTTCTTCGACTTCAGCCACCTCACGACCGACAACGTCGACCGGATCGAGATTGTTCGCGGTGCCGCCAGTGTTCTTTATGGAGCCGACGCGGTGACCGGCGTCATTCAGATATTCACGCGCTCTGGCCGGGGACCAATTTCATTGACTGCGAGCGCGCGGGGCGGTACCTACGGCACAGTCGACGGCGAGCTGGGCGTCAACGGCTCTGCGAAGCGAGTCGGATACTCCCTTGCCGGAGCGCAGCATAGTAGCGACGGGGTTTTCGACTTCAACAATCAGTACTCGAACGGGACGCTGAGCGGTGCGCTCTCCCTCTTGCCGGGATCGGCAAATGACCTGCGCGTGTCCGCGCGTTACACGAGCGCGGAATTTCATTACCCGACTGATTACACCGGTGCGCCGGTAGACAGCAACTCTTACCGGACACAGCATCGACTGACCGTGGGACTCGACGCGAGCCGACAGATCACTTCGGCTGTCCGCATCGGCATTCTCGCCGGAACCAACGAAGTATCCGATCTGACCGAAGACATCGCGATTCCATTCGGCGCGTCGGGCCAGGTTCATCTGGCCGATCTGTCACGCGCGTTCCGGCGAACCGCAGAAGCGCGGCTCAGTTTCACGCTCCCGATGCAGGCGCTTCTGAACGTTGGAGGCGAATACCTGCGTGAGCGGGAGCGCAGCACCTCATCGTCAGGCCCCGTCGGCGCGTCGCTCATAGCCGACTCGCGGTTTGTCGCGCATAGGACCAACCACGCCGGCTATGCGGAGCTCCTGGGCACGGCGTTCAAGCGTCTGTCGTACACGCTCGCAGGCCGCATTGACGACAACTCTGACTACGAGGCACGCACGACGTATCGCATGGGAACGAGCGTGCCGCTCGCTCTCGCTACGCGCGTCCGCGCGTCGCTCAGTACAGCGTACAACGCGCCCGCATTCAATCAGCTTCGCCCAACGCTCTACACGGTTGGCAGTCCCGGTTTGTCCCCCGAGCGCGCACGGAGCTGGGAGGCCGGGGTCGAGCATTCCGTGCGTTCAGGCCGGGCAAGAGTTTCGGCCAGCTACTTCAATCAGCGTTTTTACGATCTCATCCAGTTCGTCGCAGGCGGCCCACCCTCGTTCATGGGCAGCTACGCGAATCTCGCCGAGGCCGAATCCAACGGTTATGAGGTCGAGGCCGACGTCACGCCGCAAGGTATCGTGTCGGCGTTTGCCAGCTTCACCCACGCGCGGCCGCGCGTGGCGCGCGTCTCGCCGAACTACACGGGCAGCTTGATACCGGGCGAAGCGCTCATACGGCGACCGACTCATTCCGGAACAGCGTCCCTTCGAATCACGCCCCGGCGGAGCTCAATTGCCCTCACGGCGAGCTATGTCGGCAAACGTCCCGACATCGATTTCAACCAGTTTCCGTCGCCGACCGTGACACTCCCCCCGCACACGCGAATCGACGCGTCTGGTGTCGTCGACCTCTGGCGGACCGGTTCAGGCTCGGCGTTGTCACTCACCGCCAGAGTCGAGAACGCGCTCGACAGGAAATACGAAACTGTGCTGCACTATCCCGCGCCCGGACGGACCGTGCTGCTCGGCGCACGCTACAGCGGGAGTTTGTAGATTGCGCACATGGCACATCTCGTCACCGAAGCGATCGTCCTCCACGCTTTCGACTACCTGGAAACGTCGCGAATTCTTCGCCTCCTTACGCGTGACGCGGGAGTGCAGTCGGTGCTGGCTCGCGGGGCACGCCGGTCGAGGAAGCGCTTCGGCAGCGCGATGGACCTGTTTGCTCAGGGATTGGCTGAAATCCACTTTAGACCCAACCGCGAGCTGCAGACGCTCGGCGCACTCGATGTAACACGCGCTCGTGCCGAGCTCGGCGAGGACGTAGGGAGATTCACGGCCGCATCCATGATCTCGGAAATCGTCCTGCGGTTTCCGTACGAGGAGTCGGCGGCAGGCATCTTCGATGTTGCCGAGGAATGCTTCAACAGAATCGGAGCCGCCGAGCCGCAGAAGACGCTCGACGCTGGTTTGGGAGGGGCGTGGAGAATCATCGCTCATCTCGGATTCACACCCGCCCTCGACATGTGTGCCAACTGTCATGCGCCCCTCGACCAGTCACTGCCGGTTTCGTTTTCGCATTCGGCGGGCGGAGCACTATGCCGGCGCTGTGGCGCTGCCGCTGCCGGCAGCCGACTTCTTCCTCCCGTGGCGCGCGACGCAATCCGCACGTGGATCGTGGGCGCAGAAGCCGCCCCTCTTTCTACCGCCGAGGGCCGGGCGCATCAGCGTCTCCTGCGCGAGTTCTTCCAGGAGCACCTGGGCAGCGATCGCGAGCTCCGCGCTTTCCGTGTGTGGGAGCAAGGCGCCTGGAGCGCGGCATGATACTGGGGACAGCCGGCCATATCGATCACGGAAAGACCGCGCTGGTGAAGGCTCTCACCGGAGTCGACACCGACCGCCTGCCGGAGGAGAAGCGACGCGGCATTACAATCGACCTTGGCTTCGCGCCACTGGTCGTTGACGGCATCGGAACGGTTGGAATCGTTGACGTTCCCGGCCACGAGGCGTTCGTCCGCACGATGCTCGCAGGCGCAAGCGGCATCGACATAGCGCTCCTCGTCGTAGCCGCGGACGAAGGTGTGATGCCACAGACGAGAGAACACA
>JALYJX010000151.1 GCA_030775065.1 Gemmatimonadota bacterium
GTACCACATCGCGTTCGGGCGATCGCGAATGATCTCGTCGACAGTATCAGGATCGAGGGCGAGGCACTTCGAGAGGAAGACGAAGTCTGGGCTGAATTTTCGGGCATGTCGCGTCGCCCAGGTCTGCGTGAGCCGACGGCCGATGAGCCGCTTGGTGCGGCGGTCGTCGATGAGCAGCGTCTCGTGGCCTGCGCGTTTGAATGCGCGCTCGACCGCTGCTTCCATGCGCCAATGGTTCTGGCTGCCGATCAGGAGAATGCGCATCGAATCAGGCGTGGCGCTCCCTGCGAGTTGAACGGCGACTTACTACGTAAGAATGCGTATGCGGGGGAGACCCCCAAGGGCGTAGTCTAATAGCGCCAAATCATTACTGACACAAAACTCCCGAGAACCCTGAGCCACAAATGATTTCTCGACGCGATTTTCTTCAGTTGGCCGCCCAGGCCGGTGCTGCGACGGTAGTTATGCCAGCGTGCGGGCCCCGCACACTGCGAAGCGCCGACGCCGATGGGATCAGCGTCAACGACGTTCATTCGCACCTCAACCCGTCGCGGGTACATGCGATCCTGCGACCGCAGACGACCGATGCCGTACAGGCCGCGGTCCGCACCGCCATGACCGACGGCCGAGCGCTCAGTGTAGCTGGGGGAAGACACGCAATGGGTGGTCATCAGTTCGGCGAGGGGACAACACTCATCGACATGAGCGGCCTCGCGCGCGTCGTCGAGTTCGATCGAACCAACGGAGAAATCGAAGTCGAGGCCGGCATTCAGTGGCCCGAACTGTACAAGTATCTCGTGGACAGCCAACAGGGTGCGAAAGAGCGGTGGGCCTTCGTTCAGAAGCAGACAGGCGCCGACAGGCTGAGCATTGGAGGCGCGCTCGCCGCGAATGTGCACGGTCGCGGTCTCAAGCTGGCGCCGTTCGTCGGAGACGTTGCGGCTTTCACTATCGTAGCGCCGGATGGTGTAGCGCGCCGGTGCAGCAGAACGGAGAACGCAGAGCTGTTTCGCGCCGCAATCGGCGGATACGGTCTCTTCGGCGTCATCGTCACCGTTCGACTCCGTCTCACGCGGCGACATCTCGTGCAGCGCATCGTAGAGGTGATAGACATCGATGACCTGCCCGCATTGTTCGAGCGGCGCATCGCCGACGGCTTCGAGTACGGTGATTTTCAATTCGCGACAGAGCTCAGCGCGGACGCTCTGCTGAGAAAAGGCGTTTTCTCCTGCTATCGTCCCGTGGATGAGTCGACGCCCATGCCAACCAACCGCGCATCGCTAAAGCCCGAGAACTGGCACGAGCTGATCTATCTCGCGCACGTGGATCGCGCCCGCGCATTTCAGGCCTACTCGAGCTACTACCTCACGACGTCGGGTCAGTATTACTGGTCGGACGAGCACCAGATGAGCACTTACCTGCCCGACTACCACGAGTCTCTTGCGGACCGGCTCGGCGCACACGCGCGCGGAAGTGAGATGATCACGGAGATCTACGTCCCGCGCGATTCACTCGTGCGTTTCATGGCGGATGTCCGCTCTGATTTCCTGCGCCATAGATCCGATTTGATCTATGGGACGATCCGCTTGATCGAGCGTGACACCGAGACAATGCTTGCGTGGGCGAAGCAGCCCTACGCGTGCATCATCTTCAACCTTCACGTGATGCCCGACGCTGCGGGCATCATGAGGGCAATGCAGGACTTCAGACGGCTGATCGACCGCGGCCTCTCGTACGGCGGCAGCTACTACCTCACGTATCACCGTTGGGCGGAACGCCACCAGGTCACAGCCGCATACCCGCAGTTCGCGGAATTCCTGCGGCTCAAGCGGCGACTCGATCCTGCCGAAGTTTTTCAGAGTGAGTGGTACCGCCACTACCGGAGGATGTTCGCGGATCAGATTTGACATTTGGCCATATGGCAGATATTATTCTGCCATATGGCAAGACGAATAATCAACCGCCCCGGCCCACTCAAGCCCGAGTCCGCCGACCTCACTGAGATCAAGGCGCGCATGCGTGGCGGGGTCCCCGGCAACTATTACTTCGTCGCTCTGCTCGGCCTGCGGACCTACGAGCCGCTCAAGATCGACGCCCGCGTTCGCAGCGGGCTGTCGTTCTCATCGCTGGAGCGCTTTCAGAGGAATACCGCGCTCTCCTCGAGCGAGATCGCAGTTGTCATTCGTCTCCCCGCGCGAACGTGGGCTCGTCGAAAGGAGACAGGCAAGCTCGAGCCTGATGAATCCGATCGGCTGCTGCGTGCTTCGCGCGTGTTCGGACGCGCGCTGGAATTGTTCGAGGGTGACGCGGATGCAGCGCGCCAGTGGCTCCTTGGCGCGCAGCCGCTCCTCGGCAATCTCGTCCCGTTCGAATTGGCGGCAACCGATGTTGGCGCGCTGGAAGTTGAGCGTCTCATCGGCCGTCTGGAGCACGGTATTGCAGCTTGAAGGTGCGTGAATGCTGACGGCGTGGCGAATCGTAAAGACACGCCACGCCGGCGCTGCCTTCGACGGCGAAGGAGCTCGGCTTTACGGTGGACGATGGAGCAGCGCCGGCGTTCGCGTCGCGTACGCGTCCCAATCCATAGCTCTGGCTACGCTCGAGGTTCTGGCCGGGCTCGGAAAGGTCTCTCTCCTGCCGTCCTACTCTCTCATATCGGCACAGTTCGATGAATCCGAGCTCGAGATCTTACCGGTTTCATCGCTATCTGCCGATTGGCGAGCGTATCCCGCTCCGCCGGAGCTTCAGAGACTTGGCGACAAGTGGATTGCAGAAAATCGTTCCCTGGTGCTTCAGGTGCCGAGCGCGATAATCGAGACCGAGGCCAACTACCTGCTGAATCCGGCGCACGCCTCGTTCGCATCAGTGAAAATCTCAGCCCCTGCACCGTTCAAGCTCGACTCACGGCTCGTCGCCGCGCTAAAAAAATCATAGACTGCTGAGCAGACGCCGGCGCTTACTCGAACCTGACCGGATCACCACGCCGGATCGTGCCGCCGCACATCACGGCAGCATAGACGCCCACGTTCGCGTGGTTATGCTGGGCCAGCGTGCGAAGGATTCCCGGATCCTTCGGAAGATCACCTTGCGAGAGAGTGGTCATCACACAGCGCCCGCTTGGACCGGTGACGTTCAGTCGCACGTCCGTCCCTATCGCGAGCGTGCGGCCCACCCAGGCATTCTCCACAAACCCCGTCTCGCCTGAGCCGAGCTCCACGACGACGTTGGGACGGAACCGGCGAGCCTCGAAGCGGCCCTGCGGATACAGCTCGCGCAGGCGATCGAGCGTGGCCGTGGTCAACAGATGGACCATCCCGACATCGAAGAATGTCCCTTGAGTCAGCGTGAAATCGGTGACCGCGTCCCGATAGTCGAAACCGTCCATGTCAGGCCAGTAATGTTCCGATTTGATCGCTCCACCCTCGGCCGCACGAAGTGTCACCTCACGGTCGAATGCGCCGGACAGAATCTGATTCAGATCATCCTGGTCGCTTGTGACCGCTCTGCCACCGGGGAGGGTAATGCGAACCGGAGCAGTGCCGGCGTCGAGGTGATCCGGGTCGGCGAAAGCTGCACGGAAATCGAACAACGTCGGCCATTTCCGCGGGTTCTTGGCGGTCGCCGCCTTGCCGTCGGAGCTGTCGATTACGGCGTATGCACGATCCCCGAGCAGCCCACGGTCCGTGACCTCGGATGCGTTCAGCTCCTCGCCCAGCATGGACTTTACTGGATACCGCCAGAGCGAAACCACCGAGCCAAGCTCGGCGTGCACTGCGTTTGACATCACCCGCTCCCCTCGGCGATCACCGCGTCGTTCCCACGCCCGGCTTGTACAGCGACGGTATTCGTTGCGCACGGAATACGTAACCTGCGTCTCCAGCAATTCGCCACATCACTCGCCCCGCCGAATCGAACTCTTCCACTCGTCCCGCCGTGCCGAATGACACCAGAGTTCGGCCACCCGTGAGGCTTTGAACGCTCCCGCCAATCAGAGTGACAACACCCGGGCTAGAGGCGTAGGAGTGAGCGAGCCGCGCGGTCCGGGCTGCTTCGTCCACGGTGTAGCGTTCCACGCGGGACTCAAACGGGTTGCCAACGTTGTCGAGAAGCATCAACCCACCCGGTGCGGTCATTCGCGCACCGTGCTGCCGTGAGAACGGCGGCACAGGCGAATCGAGAAAGGTGAACTGATTCCGCCGCCCACCCATGCGCCACATCACCGCGCCCGTGACGACATTGATCTTGGTGATCTCCTCGAGACTGCGAAACGAGACGATCAGATTGCCATCGACGTCGAAGTCGAGCGCGTTTCCGTGTGTCCAGTTCACGTTCGCTCCAGTGCGGTCGGCCGGGTCCACATCGGTGATCGCGAAATGATCGAACGGGCTCCAATGAAAAAGCAGAGCGCCCGCCGAGCTGAGATGCTGCACGGCTGTGCCGGTCACTCGCGCGCTCGCGACGCCCCCGCTCGCCGTGAGGTCCATCGTGCGGGTCTCGTCGCACATCAGCCAGTACCCACCGTCAGGCTCGCTGATCAGATCGTGAAACCGTGACTGAAGGCCGAGTGCGCAGCTGAACGTTCGCGTGATGTTGCCGAGGGGGTCGAGCTCGAGCCACGGCTCCAGGTCGGTGGGATCGGGCGTCGTGGGCCGCGCTGCGTAACGGCCGTTCGGCTCCGCCATGAAGTTGAGCCCGGGGCCGTTCGGGAACCGGCGATACCAGATGACTCGTCCGGTATTGTCGATCACGAGGCCGTACATCCCGGCGGCAAACACCACGAACCCCGGCGATGGATCAGATCCGCTCACGGTGTAAGTCGGAATATCCGATGGCAGATTGCCGGTGCTGAGCTCGACGGGATCGGCAACCACATTTCCGCCGGCCCAGTACGCGACGGCTCGCAGGATATAGCGGCGGTCCGGAAGCAGCCCAAGCACCGGAACCACCGCCGAATCCGCAGCCGTTTGCACTGCGGGGGTGATGCTGTCGCCTCCGGGGGGCGCATCACTCAGACGGAAGCGCACCGCGACGCTATCGACCTGGCGTGCGCGGACAGTCACGATTGCACTGAGCGCGTTATGCGCATTTGCCGCCGCAACCACTGAGTCGATCTTTCGGGCGAACGACGACGGAGCCGCGGGGTCGTTGTCACACGCGACAACCAGCAATGCAACGACGACGATTCCCCGCCAGCGCATCGCTACCTCACGGCCGCCACATCGGATTGGAGGCGTTCGAGGGCGTCGTCAACGGAGCAAACACTGTCCCGTCGAGACCGACGACCATGAGGCGCGCGTTGCAATAGTAGTAGTAGTAATAGTAGTCGTCGCATGTCTGCGCCGAGAATGCGATCTTGCGCCCGTCCGGCGACCAGGAAGGATCCAGTGCAAGGGCGTACCCCGACGTGAGCGACGCCACGCCCGTCCCGTCCGCGTTCATCACGTAAATGTCGCGAGTGCTGGCTGAGGCTCCACGAGAGAAAACGATCCTGGTGCCATCTGGAGACCAGTCCGGGTGCCAGTCACCCCGGGAGTTGATCGTAAGCCGGCTGAGGCCCGTGCCGTCGGGGTTCATGACCCAGATGCCGCCGCCTCCGCCGCGGCCGCTGGAGAATGCGATCTTCGTCCCGTCAGGTGACCAGGCGGGGTCGCTGTCATGTGAAACGTCGTTCGTGACGCGCACCTGGTTCGAGCCGTCAGCGTTCATCACGTAAATCTCATTGTTGCCGTCACGGAAGCTGACGAACGCGATTCTGGCCCCGTCGGCCGACCATGCGGGACGTTGGTCACTGCCGGCGTTGAGCGTCAGTCGCACCTGATTCGTACCGTCGGCGCCCATCACGTAGATGTCGGAGTTGCTCCCGCGGTCGCTCGCGAAGGCTATTTTGCTGCCGTCCGGCGACCACGCTGGATCGAAGTCCGCGTTACTGTCCCTCGTGATCGCTGAATTCCCGGCGTCGTTCGAGCTGACGACATAGATGTCAGCGTTGCGCCCGACGTTATTTACGTACGCGAGCTGCCGCGCTTTCTCGCAGGTGACTTCGAGTGTCACTGCAGTCGGGTTCTGAGCCACTGACACGGTGCGCTGGGCAGGGTTGACGGCATCGCAATTCGGCTCCACCTCAGATAGCGTCACTACATAGTCGCCGGGCACCAGTTCGGAGAGAGTGGCAGTACCATTGGCTTGCACGGCGGCACCCCTTACGAAGCTCGACCCCGCGAGCTGCGCCTGGACTGAATATCCGTCCGAGTCGAGGTCGACCCCCGTCGTCACCATTGTAACCCGCAGACTGAAGGTAGGCACGCATCGAACGGAAAAGGCAACCTGTGCGGGGGCCGCGGAAGTCACATTTACCAGCTTGGTCTGTGGATCATCAATCGTGCAGTTGACGGACAGCCCGCCGAGCGTCACGCCCCATGGGCCCTCAGTTAGTGATGTTATTGTGAGTGTGCCGTTTGCCGGGATGTTGCCGCGCGGGCCCGCAGCTAACACGATGTACCCATCTGGATCGAGGTCGGAACCGGTTGTCACGGTGGAGACCACGACAGTCCCGGTCTTCTGGACACACGATATGAAAAATGAAATCGCGACCGGAGCGGCTCCCTTGCCGCCAGTCACCTCGACAGTTCGCGGGTTGCTTCCTGTCGGAGAGCAGTTCGACTGCAGGCCGTCGAGCATGACGATATGGGTGCCGATTGCGACATCGGCAATCGTGACCAGGGCGTTGATGTCGATAGGAGAGGCTGGTCCGTCGTCGATCTTCAAGGTGTAACCGTCGGAATCGCGATCGCCGGTTGCGCCCGTCGTGACCACGGTTACCAGGATCGAACCGGTCCTTGGACTGGTGGATTCGTTACATCCGAGGATCAGAATCGAGGCGAGAAAGACCAGTGTGGTGGCGAGATTGCGCGGGACGACGCACATGTCTTCCTCCCTTCGGCTCGGCTCAGTCGCAGCGCGTATGATGGACTCGGCGTATCTCGCGTCGCCCGGCTGCGCTGTGTGGCCCGTTGCCGCAAACTCCTCTAGATATACGACCGACTGGTCGCGTTTACCATCTCGGGATTCCTCCGGTGTGTGCCAAGCGCCACCGCGGCGTAAGCGCCGATAGCGGCGAGGAGCGAAACGAGATAGGGAAACGCGAGATCGGCGATGTACGCGCCGGCTATCCACGCGGTGACGCCTGCCACCAGTGACGCAGCGGCGGCGAGCGCTCCGCCCCAGCGCGTGAAGAGACCCAGCGTGACTACAGTGAAGATTCCCGCGCTGCCGAATGACGACGCTTCCTGAACGAGGGCGTACACTCCCTCCGCGTGAAGCGCAATGACGTATGCCACGATTCCGAAGGTGGCCACGCCGGCTCGCGCGACGCGGACCCTGGCGGCCTCGCTCATCTGAGGCCGCGCGGCGACGATGATGTTATGCGAGACGAGAGAAGAGCACACGAGAAGTGTCGTATCGACAGTCGACAGAATCGCCGAAATCAGAGCACCGGCAACGATGATGTAGAGCGCGCCGGGAAGAAAACGCTGACCGAGAAGCGGCAGGATCTGCTCGGGATGCTGTAGGCCCGGCAGCAGAACTGATCCAGCGAGACCAACACCAACTGGTATCAGCCCGAAAAGCAGATACCCGCTTCCCGCAAAAAGGGATGACCTGCGCGCGATTTCCGGACTGCGCGCACTTATCACCCGCGAGACCAGCTCAGCTGCAACGACGGATCCGCAGATCGGAATCGCCCATTCCTCGAGTATCGCGAGGGGCGAAGCACCCTGAGAGAACGGATCGAGGCGTGCTGATGGGATCGCCAGAAACGGCTCGAGCCCTGTCTGGTACATCATCGCACCGAACAGAACCACCAGGCCGATGATGAGGACGATGCCCTGCACGAGGTCGGTCCAGGCGTCGGCGAGCATGCCGCCGAAGGCGGTGTATGCAATGACGATTGCGGCCGCGACCGTGATGGTGATCGTCACGCCGAGGTCGGATGATGCGGATAGCACCTGGCCGAACGCGCGTATCTGAGCTGCCGCCCACAGGAGCGATGCCGGCACCATGAGGAGGACGGCGAGCTTCTCGACGCCGGGCGAATAGCGATCGCGAAAAAGATCGGCCAGCGTCGTGAGCTTCCTCCGCCACAACGGAACGGCGAAGATGAGCCCCATGAGGAAGAGGCACACCCCGTAGCCGAATGGATCCGACGTGGCGCCCGATAAGCCCGACTGATATACCGCGCCGGCGGAGCCGATCGTAGTCTCCGCCCCGAACCATGTCGCGAAGATCGTGAACGTCGTGAGTCCGTACCCGAGTCGCCGCCCGGCGACGATGTAGTCGCTCTCCGTCCTGATGCGGCGCGACACATAGATCCCGATGCCAAACTGCACGACGAGATAAGCGAGAACTCCCCAGAGGACAGTGTTCACGCCGCGGGAAGATGAATGGAGTTACCAGAAAGCGTCGTCTTCACGTTGACGCACATCCCGGAGACAGTACTC
>JALYJX010000152.1 GCA_030775065.1 Gemmatimonadota bacterium
GCTTTCGACTGCTCGCTCATCGGGGTCAAAGCTGGCCGCGCGGATACGGCGCCATTTCATGGAAGGCTCTCCCACTGTCGAAGCGAACTCCTGCAACGAGTTGGTCCTGAAGTCGGCAGCGCGGGAACGGAGCAGCTCCAGGGCCCGTACCGACAGCGGCCCCGGGTTCTTCCTTTCGTCCATCACCTGCGTGAGCGGCGGTTCGTACTGGGTAATCAAGCTTCTCCGCAAGTGTTCCAGATGGCTCGCCGTAGATTCCATTTGGAACATCGCTGACGTGAGCGCCCCGCTCAGCCAATCGCGAATTCTGTATCCTTGATCTTTCAGACGGCGAAGCATTGACGGTCCGTACCGGCCACCCTGGTCTCGGAAGAACTCCTGCGTTTCGACTGTATCATCATCGGAGCCGACGAAAGTAAGAAGCTCGATAAGGCCCATGAGGCAGACGTTGTTGAACTCCTCCTTCAGCCACTCGACCCTCAGCAATGCATAGCTTTCGAGCGCACCCCGAAGTTCATTCGCACGGCCGGGCAGAATCTTCTTCAGACCGGCCGCCCTCCCCGCCGACTCAAGTGCGGTGACCTTCGCAAAGTCCAGCCGGCTGCGCGTTTCCTGGACCCGCTGAGTGCTTGCCGTTAGGGCAATTGTAGCAGCCTGTCGCAGAGCTGTGCATTCATCGACGAGATACTCTGACAAACCATCCGTCGTCAAATCGTCTGATCCGGTCCAAGCGAAGATTCCTTGCTGCTCGATGCGTTCTTCCATCTCCCTGCAGAGCCGTTCCCAAAGCCTACCGTAGCCCGTGTCACCCGGTTCGGGTCCCGTACCTTCAGCGAACTTTCCATATCTGTCTTCAAATTGTTCTCGAATGCCGCGCTTGATGCCGCCAACCGCTCCGCGAACGGCGTCGATCCCCTGGTCCAGAGTCTCCTTGGTTACAAGATTGAGATCAACAGTCCTCGTATCACTTTCTGAACCCGATAAGCGGAGGAACTCGCTGATTGAGCCCAGCTCCAGCAGGCTCGAGGCATCCGTGCTAAGGAATTCATTGTGGACCCGTTGGCAGAAGGATTCGCCGGGGCGGAGTCCGTCGGGTCCATATCCGTACGGGGAGACGATCTCTTTTACGACGATATCCCTGGCTGCGGCGCGCAATTCCGCCTGCGTGGCGCCGTTCGGCCTACGATAACGTTCTCTAATCAGGTCGTAAGCGAATCGACTCGCAACGTAGTTCTGGAGAGGGGAGCTGGGAAACTCGACGGTCCTGAAGCCCGCAGCCATGTAAGCCGGCGGCGTATGCGTTTCTCGATCGATCTCTGAGCAAAGATTGTTATTCGTCCATTGCCCCAAGACCGTCCGGTCCGTCCCCGAACGCGCCATGCTGGCGACGAGTTCCGCGACCAGAGGGTAGAACTCATCGAGAGGAACGAAGCGTGGAGGTGTGCCGTCGATCTGGGGATCGACCACCATCAGCCCGTCAAAGGGCCGCCACGATCTCTGCTCCGGTAGCAGGTTGTTCCAATCGGGAGAAAGGAAGTCTTTTCTTGTGTCTGTTCGGCCGTCGCAAAAACCCCGAAGCGCGTACTGAAGCTCGAGAAAGAAAGCATAGGCGTTGGCCTGTACCCGCATGATGGTTTCCGCGGGAAAATTTTTTGCCTTCATCAACTTTATGAAGGGTTGGGGGCTGTATACAATCGGCCGCAACAAAGGCTCAGCTCCTGCTGCAATTCGCGAATGAACGGCCCAAAGTAGGTATATGAAATCATAGAAGGCCGACGATCCCGTGCCCCCGCCAGAACCGGCGACCAGGTATATATGAACACGCTCCGCTTGCTCGGACCCTCTTAGCGGATTGAGATCTTCAAGCAGCGCTTGGATGCGGGTGGCCAACGAGCCAAAATGATGATAAAAACACGTCCGGCCGAGCTGGCGGTTCGCGTTCGCTCCGATTTCGATTGGCGTGCCGGGAAAGATTGCAGCCCCGGCGGGATCTATCCAACCATGAATTGGGTTCTTCGGCTCCTTTTTGTAGTCGCTCCAGAGATTCTGGGGATTGAACCCACCGAGGCTGAACCATTCCTTCTGGAAGTCGATGAAGTCAGTGCTAGCATTAAACTCTCTAGCGAATGTTGTTCTCAGCTTATCTCGTTCGCTGTTATCGGTATCTAGGAGCAGAAATCGATAGTAGGGCTGCACTGCTTTCCAATCCTTTGCCTTCACAAGATTGCGTTTGATATGGCTCACGGTTTTTACCCCTGAGCCGCCGATGCCGATGAAAAGGGTTGGGTGGGGCATGTTGGAGTTGTCCTCTGGAAGTTAGGCCAAGAGCTTGATAGTGATTCGTAATCCGTCTCGCTCCACGGCGAACTGGGATCTGCGGCTTACCTCCAACGCGCCAGAACTGGTGCTTGGCAGGGGAACAAACAGATCCTCGCGCTTTCTGGCCACCCGGTTAAACATGGATCTCAGATACAATACGGTACCCGCGGATGCGTGCGCAAAGAGCGCCCGGCGAGGAGCGAGGAGCGGAAATCGTGGGCGGCGAGACGTAAAGGTGAGTTCAAAAGGGGGTTCATCCAACTTTGTCCTCACCGTCGCCGTTGGTGTATTTCCCAAAACGACCTTCAAGCCGCTTCTCGGGGGAATTTGCAGCGTTTCGGAACCGCTTGGGGCATTGAGAGCGATTCGCCGAAAGGTCGCTGAGACTGGCGCGGCTGAGCGAATCCACGTCCTCCAAACGAGGAAACCTCCGACTAGCAAGGCGACGCCTACCGCCGCCTGAAGCCAGCGCGGTGCCCCACAACGAGAAACTGCCGCGTTGCCTCGTGTAGGTGCGTTAAGCGGGAGGCTTGGATCCACGCCTATTCTTCGCAACTCCCGCTGGGGCTCGGCCGTCAAGCTTCCCGTAAACGCCATCGCAACGCTAGTCGGCCGGGTACTGCCGGTCTGCATGAGCCATTTCCACCATGGGAGACGCGTCGTGCACCCGTCCTGCGAAAGCACAATAGAACTGCGCGCTCCCGGTGGAATGGTTAGAACTCTGCTGGAAGTCTGTGCCTTAATGCCGTCCATATCAACCCTAGCGAGCGCTACTGATAGAGGCAGGTGGCGCAGCCGCGAGAGAACGGCAGCCCGAGTCTGATTCTCGTCGGCAACAGTTTCCCATCCCCACCCCCGGGCAATATCTGCTCTGGCAAGCGCGGCAAGTTTGATGCGCTGTATCTCCGCTGCTCTGCGGGAAAACCATTCGCGCAAGGTGCCGGCATCCGCGCGAATCTCTTTTAGATCACCGAGTACGAGGCGGGCCATGTTAAGATCTCTCCCAGCCTCGCGATCAAGCGGCAGTAGTATTGCGAACGTTTCCACTGGCCTTTCGGCGCGAAGCTGCTTCCCTCTCGACTCAAGTCCGGTCCAAACTGGCGACTGAAGATCCATTGTTTCAAAGCGACTCGCTGGGGACGGGTCGTGTTTGAAATCGGTCAATAGGAAAACGAACCTCAGTGGGCTGGCTCCCGGACGATTGAGTTCGTCAAGTGTGGCTGCCAGTCCTTCCCCTAGGTCGGTGTATCGGAATTCGTCACCTCCGTCAGTTGGACCGGGCGGTGGAATGCGTTCCAATTCTGCGAAGAGCGCCCTTCTCGACGATGCGGTAAGAGTCCGTGGGATGATCCGGTTATTAGTGGCGCTCTTGGCGAAGAAGATGATCGACACGTAATCGCCGTCCGGAACGCCGTCGATGAACGCTCGCAAAGCGGCGCGCGTTTCTTGCCAGTACTTTGCCATGGAACCAGAGCGATCAATCACGACGATGTAGTCGGATTGCCTGCTGGCAGCTGAGAAAATCTTGTTAAGCTCGGGAGTGTCTTCGCTAAAAGCCCGGCTGGAATTCTGGGTTAGGACCGGTGAACTTGCGCAAAGGATCGCGGCTGCACCTGCTGCCCCGCCTCGAATGAGGCGCCTGCAATGTCCTTGCGAGGGAAAGCGCACGGCTCCCTCCCGCACTTGGCGCCGCCAAGAAACGTTTCCATGCGAGAAAGTCGGCGGCTCCTGCAGTCGCCCTGTTCTGGGGCTTAGAAACTGCACGTCATACAGCCTTTCTCCACGAAAACCTCCACTGGCCAACACACGGGAACGCGGCGGGCGCTCACGCATCGTTTTTGGGGGGTCTAACGTAGAGCCAACGGGCAGTCACGACAAGCCCCGAGGTATGGCACCCGTCGCCGTGACAACAGTTCGCTTAGTAATAGGGCAGACGCAAGTACTACAGGAGGTGGTTCGGCATGCCAAATTCGTTGTACTTCTGCCCCGCCACCTGGTCGACAGAATCGCGGCGAGGCGTCAGGCCGGAGTTCTGGCCCAAACTCTCCATGCGTCGTCTTTGCGATAGAACTTGATGTCCGCAGGTTGCCGAGATTCCATTGGCTTGTAAGGGCCAAGCATCAGGTTAGCAAAGTGCGTTTCAACGGCGGGGTCGATCGCAATCGGCAATGTGCCGAACCGAAACTGCGTTGGGTTTCGCCACAGCTGCCGTATGGATATCCGCTCAGAGGCAGAAACGCCTTTGCTTAAGCGGGCAACGTCGCCGGGACTTAAGACTCCTGGTGTTTCCCCCCAACTTGGCCTAAGCTCCAGCTTGAATCGAGCTTGCGAGCGATTTTCCTTGGTATGAATCAGCCTTGGCTCTAAGCCAACGATACACGGTTGAATAGCTGCCGTAGAAACCCAAGTATAACGTAGACTGTCTGTTTGTTCCCCATTGTTGGAGACAACGCCACCGTGAAACTCGGCTTCCCAAATGGGAGCTCCAGCGCGCTCACTCTCGTTTTTTCGCGTTCCTTCCATCAAGTCGCGTGAGCGCTCAATGTGAGGCAGATTCCAGAGCTCGTCCGTGCGGCAATCGAAGTACTTCTCCGGATGAAAGATCGTAACCATATGGATTGGGAGATCGTACACAGCCACGCCTATATTCTCCTGAGGTACCTCGCTCCTAAAGCTACGAGAAATAGAGAGAGAAGAATCATCCCCACAAGCCCTTCCAACACCGCAACAAATTCTCCGAGACGAGTAGCGGGAACCGCGCTGCCAAATACGACACCTGTGAATGCTCCGAGACTCAGGAGCAGTCCGGCCACGACAGAGTGGCTTACCACCGCCTCGGCCGCCTGGTCGCCTGAGTCACTAACACCTCGCATTCCAAGAACCGGAAACAAGACCGCACCCACCCCAATAATCACGACTAACATGATCGACAGCGAACGGAATGGGCGCAGACCATAACCCCAAGCTAGACGGTGTAACAGCCAGCTTATTCCGCCAATGCCCGACTTTGCTGAAGGAAGAATCCAATTTTTCCACCATCCTTTTCCGATTCTTGGCCTGGCATCGATAAAGAGTAGATGTTGGCAGGTCATCGCGAAGTAGGTCGCCCGATCGAAAGCATCAAAGTCCCAATCAGCTTGGGCTCGTTGCGCGATAACGGTGTAAATTGCACCCGCCGCTTGCCATCGGCCAACAACAAACTCATGAACTGCTTCGCTCGCTAGTGCGCTTACGACCGTGGGATAGGAGAAGGTCGCGCCCTCGAGCTTGCTGATTCCGATGTTCGAACTAAGGATGATCCCACCGAGCTCGGCAAACGTGAAATCAATTGGCGAATCGGGATCGCTTAGAAAATCTGCAAACTCGAAATTTGCTCTCCGGAGTGAACTGTTTTGAAAGCTGACCGATTTGAGAACCGTGTCTCGAAAATTGGCTTCGTCTAGTAGAGCATTCTTGAACGTGACCCTCTCGAGTCGCCGTCCCTCGAAATTCGAGCACGGCAGATTCACATTCGACAGAAGGGATCCAGTCAAGTCGCACTTAATGTTCGCCTTTTCAAGCCAGTGGCTGCCGCTCAACTCGGCCAACAAGAAGTCTTTAAACGATTCAACGGGCCGGTCAGTGTGGAAAATGCACAGCCCATCCGCTTGGGCAACGCGATCGCACACTGCGCGAGGAGCTTTAGGATGGGAGAACCGAACTTGACAGGTTCTGTTGCGGTCTCCTATTGTTTCTGCAGAGTTAGTCATGGGCGTCAAGTGTGAGTCCTTGGGGTCAGTACTCGTTCCCGCAACTTCATAATGTGACAATTCCGGCGACACGCTAGACTAGGGCTAGGCTGTGCCCCTACCAGAGGCCAGTAGGGACCGCACCGATCTTTTCATTTTGTTGTCGATGCCATCTCAGTCATAATGGGCAACGAGGAGCCAGTGGCATTCGATGTCAGCAAGCAGGACCAACGCTTCTAGTCTTAATGCGACTCCGCTGGAAGGTTGTCCCCAAAAAATCGCCTCCCCGTCGATGCGACGAACGGCATGCTGGCCTGCCAGCTTCGGTGCCGTACTTCGAAACATCCCTTCGGCAAACTCTCACCAAATTCCGCAGCAGGCCGCAGGTGTCGTCGACTAGTTCTCATTCAAACGTCGGTATCCTACACCTGAACAGTGAGCGTCAAATGCAATAGGCGCGCGACGGCAGATCGGCAATCTTCAGCTATGACCCTAGCTTATCCGCAGTGTTTTCTTCCGACACTCGTTCAGGCCACCCGGCTTGTGCTTCTTGTTCAAACGGAACCTCACACACATGGCTTGGCGGAGGCATGACGTGAACTACAATTCTCTTTCTTGCAGAACTCCATAGGTTGAAGGGTTTCTCTTTACGAAAGCCCACACTCAGTCAGTGAGCTTCATGGCGCATAAATCGATTTCAAGCCTGATTTCGAGGCCACCTAGCAGTCCTAATAGCTGGCAGCCAAGACTCGGCAGCTTCGCCGAGAATGTTGCGGCCACAGCGGCAATTGGAGGGATGAGTTGGCTAGTGGGATACCCTCTCGTACCCTGGATCGTAGGGCATCCGATTTTGGCTACCACAACTGCTGTCGTTCTAGGTTCGGGCCTAACACTAGCGCTGTCGCGATTCGTACCCCGGCGCAACCTTCCACCGCGCATTGAGAAAACGGCATACAACTGCGTATCAACGATACTGCCGAGCGACTCCGGAATTGACAATCGCACCGAGTCGATACCCGTTATCCAAGCCTTGGAAGGCTTAGACTGGGATGACTTTGTATACGGCTATAAACTCCTTGACGAGCAAATAAAGAAAGAAGACTGGACTCCGAGCTTAGTTGTCAGCCTAAACCAGGGCGATGCTCTCGTCGGGTTCCTTCGTGACAACGACCGGCTACAGAATGCGAAATACGGGTCGATTCTCTTAGACCGGCATCGTAATGGAAAGTCAGTCGCCCTCCCGGAACGAAGCAGCTTTTCCGGCCCGATCCGTACACTTCTCGTCGATTACCAGCTAAAGACGGGATCCGTCATTGATGCAGCGCTCAAGATTCTTGCGGCAGAGCTTGACGTTACGCGCGATGACGTACGCGTCGCTGTCCTCGTCCTCGGTGAATTGAACAGTATCCCACCTTCCGGACGATCGTACGCTCTATCACACAATGCCTTCAAGCCAAGATTTGCCAATTTCTCGGTTGAGGATGCAAAGAAGAGGGTAAGTCGCCTCTACTACTTGGCCTTCCTGTGCGCGTCCTATCCGACCCCGCCTTGGAATCGCCAGAGGGCAGAAGAGTAACAAGCTGCGGTGCGCATTTTTCTCTTCGACCTCGACGATACGATCTATGATCGAACCCCCCATCGCTTCGCGGTTGCGCTGGAGCGCGTGGGCTCCCATCCGATAATCGATCAATTTGCCCCAGAGCGCTTGCGTGCAAACGTGGAAAGCATTCGTGCACTTGGACCAATGTTTGAGGCCTTCGACTACCCAAGCACTCAGGATCGCACGGACCCTCGCCTGTTCCTTGCCGGAATGCTGCTTCTTTTTGGCTCCATCTCCAACGTAAGTCGCCGCTGGCAAATACCATCCTCATATATCCAGCGCGGGCGTAGGTTTGTTAAGCGAATCCAGAACATCCTCAGCGCTCAACCTCCAAATTCTTGGGAGCGATTTCTTTCCGACCAACTATTGTTTCGCCAAGCTATCGTTGGAAGTGGCTCGTCTGAGGCAAAAAGAATCATTGAGCAGTTAGTTAATGATGGTCATGTAGCCGAACTCGCATCCCAAGTGGCCGATACAGCACCTTGGACAAGCCGCGACGGCTTTCGGACGCTTTGGTCCGACCTTACAGCCGATGGCGTAACTTGCTATATCGCTTCTGAGGGCGAAGAAGCACTCCAACGAGAGAAACTTGCAAGTTTAGATCTGGGAGACGAATTCCTTAAAGCGCTGCTCACGAGTCAACGTGCGTCGTCGCCGCTAGATGCGGTCGACCTAGTTCGCGTTTCGAACACCGCATTTGCCGAGGCTGCGGAAGTGCTTGGCAAGAACAGACCCGCGCTTCAGCCACCTCATACCCCCAGCTATGTGCCCGAAAGAAGTGTCGTTCGCGACCTTGGCACCGACATAGAGT
>JALYJX010000153.1:0-2022 GCA_030775065.1 Gemmatimonadota bacterium
GATGAGTACCGTGTGTGTTCCGTACAGAGCGAACTTGGCACCCCACGCGACCAAGGCCGCGACGATTGCCGCTCCCCAGATGCGGAGCGTGAACCCCGCGGGCAGGCTCGTCGGTCCGATACGCTGCGTGAGTGCGCGCCTGAGAAGGTAGAACTCGATCCACGCCGCAATGCCTCCTGCCGCGGTGAGTCCTGCAACGCCCAGCCGGGGATCAACGCCGAGCCAACCCGGCAGGCGGAGAGCAGCGACGTACCCCAGCACGATCGCCAACGCGACGCGAAGTAGCGCAAAGCGGAGCGGGGTGCGCGTATCCCGAAGAGCGTAAAACGTCGACGAGTAGAGCCTTCCCCACGTTGACGGCAGCAGACCGATCGTCGAGCCGGCGAGAATCTGCCAGACCCACACACTGTCCGCCCGTGTAAATCGTCCGGACTCGAACAACACCGCGGCGATCACATCGCCTAGTGCGAGGAAGGCGATTGCCGAGGGTACGATGAAAAAGGCGATTCGCTCGAGGCCGCCGTCGAGCCGGCCGCGCAGATATGAGGCGACCTCCTGCGGTGTTCCCGTCGCGCTGGCCATCACCGGCAGCTCCGCAGCCGACACGGCCATCCCGAAGAGGCTCACCGGCAGCACGTAGAGAACCTGCGAATACGCAACCACCGCGACCGAGCCCGCCGGCAGCCAGCTGGCGATCAGCTCATCCACGAACGCGCTTATCTGAACGACGCCGCGGCTGATGAAGGCGGGGACAAAATTGCGGATGACGGAGCGCGCGCTAACCGTGTTTGTCGCGAGATTGATTCGAACGCCACGCGCGTACTTCAGCACGAACGGGAATTGCACGCCGAACTGCAGTGCACTTCCAACTACCGATGCCCATGCGACAATCTCGGCAAGACGCACTTGCGGTGTTCCACTGCCAAAACCAATGAGCGCGGCGATCATCGTCAGATTCCACGCTACGGGCGCTGTATAGCTGACGAAGAATTTGCGATGGCTGTTCAGAATTCCGAGGCACCACGCGGAGAGTACCAGGAGACCAGCCCCCGGAAACAGAATCCTCGTCAGCTGGATCGTCAGCTCTCGGCGTTCGCCAGTGAATCCGCCGGCGACGAGTGTCACGAGCAGCGGCGCGAACAGCACTCCCAGCAGAACAATCACGGCCGAGACGAGAGCCAGCACCGCAGCTACGACGCCTGCAAGCCTGTCCGACTCTTCTTTCTTCTTTTGCGCCAGCAGACCGGCGTATTCGGGAATAAATGACGCCGAGAGCACGCCTTCACCGAACAGGTTCTGCAGCAGGTTCGGAATTCGTATCGCAGCGTTCAGGGCATCCGCGGCCAGAGAGGAGCCGAAGTAATGCGCGAAGAACTTGTTGCGAATGAGGCCGGCGATGCGGCTGAGGAAAATCCCGCCACCGACAAGGAACGAGGCTCGGCGCGAGCCGTCCTGACTCATACCAGCGTCGCTACGTGATCTCTCACTTCGGGGATCACCGAGCCGAAGAGCTCATCGCCGTACCTCGCCATGAGGGGAATGCCGTTGAGTATCCGCTCCTGCGGAACGCCGAACGGATAAAGCGAAGCTCGGGCGACGGCAATCTCGTGCAGTGCAGAGCTACCCTCCCGCTTCACCGCCGCCGCATAGCGCCGCTCGAGGCGCTCGATTCTATGAAGCAGGTTGCGATGAAGCCCCTCGACGACCCGCGGCGAAACAAGACGATCGTCATGACGCTCGGCGAGACGCGCGACTTGCTCTTCGACCGTCCTGCGAAGGTCGGCGAGTGTCGCTCGCAATTCAGGCGGCAGTGACTGCGCCGCAAGCCGGGTCTCTACGGCGTGAGGATCGCCGAAATCACCAGGCGACAAGCCGTGGCGCTCGAGGATCCTCTCGATGCGGGGCTCGATCACGATCCCCGACCATCTCGGAAGGATGAGCGGAAGCTCCGAGCCGAGTGCCGCGGCAACGGCTCCTACCTGGGCAAAGTATGCTATCTCAGCCGGCCCGCCGAGGTATGCA
>JALYJX010000153.1:2032-8419 GCA_030775065.1 Gemmatimonadota bacterium
CGTTGGAAGGATGTGGCGCTCGACAATGGGCCGAAGCAGCACGTTGGGTGAAAGGCTCTCCGGCGAGCTGTCGCTCGAGGCGTGAGCGGGATTGCCGAGTGATACGCGCGCCCGCCGCCCGTCTGTCGACGAGAAGACGAGAGACCGCCCGCGCACTGTCTGGACCTGCGGAGAAAAGCCGGCGGACTTGATTTCACTGTCGCGTGCAACAAGCGCCGCCTCGACCTTCCTTCCGTGCTCCAGTGCCCGCTGCAGGAGCGGTCGCGCGCGTTCTCGCACCGAATCGTGCGATGAATCGAGCACAGCGATTCCAAGAGGCGTCAGCACGTCACGAAGCAGATTGACAAACGAGCTTCCGATTGTCACGCCGGGCTTATACGCGCGCGTGACGATGTCGAGCACACTAGAGTGCGGCGCGGATCCGGCTGCTCGGCGCAAAGCATCCAGCTGCGCCGTCGCGTCGCCGAGTGGCACGAGCGCCATTGGTAACCCAGGGTCGTCGCGGCCGGCGAGCTCGATTCGCTGCGCGCCGTCCGGAGTCACGACGACAGTCGATCGAGCTTCGTCGAAATCGGAGTCGTCGGTCGCCGCCCAGAAAACAGGCGCGACTGGTCGGCCTGTCGTCACCTGGAGAGAGTTGGCAAACTCGAGCGCGGAAAGCGCCTTCCACCACGTGTAGAGCGGCCCGCCGAACAATCCGGGCTGCTGCCCGCACGTTACCACGAATCCGTCACGTTGTGCGGCGGCGAGCCGGTCGGCCGCTGGCCCGCTCGGTGCAAGAGCACCCTCGAGCGCGCTGAGCCAATCGGGTGACTCAATCGACCTTATCACCGCGTCAGCACGCGCCCTCCAGCCGTCGCTGCCGCGTGGAGGCGCAGCGTACCACCCCGCATCGAGCGACCCATCCAACGCAGCACGCGTCAGCTTCTTTCCCGCAAGCGGCGTTGAGATTACGCGGAGCGTCAATTGCGGCTCACGAAGAGAATGACGCGGGGTGACGCTTCGGTGAGCGCATCGCCGCCATAGTCACCGAATGCCGTATCGATGCGGAACCCGGCACGTTCCATCATTTCCTCGAGCTCACGGCGTGTGAAGAGCCGGACGCGTTCCACGAACTCGCGCCCCTCGCTCTCGAGAGAAATGTGCTTCACAACGAAGCGACCTCCGTCCGCGATCTCGCGCCTCTGCGCCACAACCCGTCCGCCGATGCTCCGCTCATCGTATGGGACGAGCTCCTCCCGCACCCGCTCGGCGTTGAGATAGTCGAGAACGAACGTGCCTCCAGGTGCGATGACCCGCACGAGATCCCGAATCACCATCTCATGCTCCTCATCGGTCTCGAAGTAGCCGAAGCTGGTGAAGAGATTGACCACCAGATCGAACGCAGAGTCGCGGTAAGGAAGCGCACGGATGTCGCCGCGCACGAGTCTGGCGGGCGTGTCGTTGCGTCGTGCAAGTCGAAGCAGAACCTCCGAAAGGTCGATGCCCGACGTCCACCATTGCTTTCCGAGATACCGGGCATGTCGTCCGGAGCCGCATGCCAGGTCGAGAACCTTGCGCACCGGACGGGTGCCCACCGTTCGGGCAATGAGACCAACCGCGCGCTCCGCCTCCGCTTCGTTGCGGTGTGGATACAGCGCGACGTAATCCTCCCCGAACCATTCCTCGAACCATTCGACATCCCGTGTGCCGCTCACTTGTGATATGGCTCTCCCCGCACGATGGTCCCCGCCCGGTACAGCTGCTCGGCCAGGACGAGCCGCGCCAGCTCATGAGCGAGTGTCCACGGTGCCAGCGACAAGCGGACGGACGACTTGGCGAGTACCTCTTCCGAAAGACCAAAGGCACCGCCGATGACGAACGTGAGATCACGGTCCCGGTCTCGCTCCGTGCGCAGCCATTCGGCGAAGCGCTCCGATGTATAGCTGACACCGGAAGCATCGCAGGCGACCAGCCGGGACCTACCGGCTCGCTCGGCGAGTCGATCTCCCTCCTTCTGCCGCACAACTCGAGGCGTGAGGGACGCTGACCGCTCCTCTTTCACCTCATGAACGTCGAGCGGCCAGTACCGCGCCGCCCGGGTCTCGTAGTCATGGATGGCCGCCGAGAGAGCGGCATTTCGCGGTTTCCCGACGACCGCGACGGTCAATCGCATCAGGCGTAAATGCCCCGAAGCCTGTGAACCGTCGCGACGCGGTTGATCGCGAGCATGTATGCCGCAGTGCGCATGTTCACCTGGTGCTGGCTCGACAAGGTGAGAACGGCCTGGAAGCTCTGCGTCATGATGTCGCGAAGCCGGTCGTTAACCAGCTGCTCGGTCCAGAAATAGCCGCCGCGATCCTGCACCCACTCGAAGTACGAGACTGTCACACCGCCGGCGTTGGCGAGAATGTCGGGAATGACGAACACGCCATTCTCGTCCAGGATGGAATCGGCGGCGGCGGTAGTTGGCCCATTGGCGCCCTCGCAGATTATTCTCGCGCGGATGTCGCGGGCGTTCTTCGTGGTTATCACGTTCTCCAGCGCGGCCGGAACCAGTACGTCGACGTCGAGGGTGAGGAGGTCCGCGGCGCTGATCAGGTCCCCTTTCGCATAGCCGTCGAGATGCCGGTGCTTCCTGACGTGCTCGATGGCGTCGTTGACGTCTATTCCGTCAGGGTTGTAAATGGAGAGCGATCGATCGCCGATAGCTACGACCTTGCATCCCTCCGCGTCGAGGAGCTGAGCTGCAACCGAGCCGACATTGCCGAAGCCCTGCACTGCCACCGTCGTGCCGGCCACCGGCATGCCGAGATGTGCGAGCGCCTCTTTCGTCACGATCATGCAGCCGCGTCCGGTTGCTTCGCGGCGACCGAGTGAGCCGCCCATTTCGACGGGCTTTCCTGTAACTACAGATGTAGTTGTATGACCGACGTGCATCGAATACGTGTCCATGATCCACGCCATCACCCGCTCATTGGTGTTTACGTCGGGAGCTGGAACGTCGGAATCGGGGCCGAGAACATTGATGATTCCGGCGGTGTAGCGGCGGGTCAGCCGCTCCAGCTCGCCGATGCTCATCGTATGCGGGTCGCACACCACACCGCCCTTTGCGCCACCGAAGGGAATATTCACGACGGCGCATTTCCAGGTCATCCACGCGGCGAGAGCTTTTACCTCCTCGAGCGTGACGCTGCTGTCGAACCTGATTCCGCCCTTTGCCGGACCACGTGAGGTGTTGTAGAGAACGCGAAAGCCCGTGAATACCTCGACCTCCCCGCTGTCCCGCATCACAGGAATCGATACGATGATCTGTTTTTCCGGGTTTCTTAGAACGCGGTACAGTCCAGGCTCGAGATCGAGCAGCTCAGCGGCGCGGTCGAAGCGAAGCATCATCGCTTCGAACGGGTTCTCCTCATTGAGGAACGTGTCCTTGTCAGGACCGACAATCGTGTTTGTTGGGTGGCGAAGATCGGTGGCCATGAGTGGGTGATGGATTCGATGACGCTTTTCCGCGTCGTCAGCTACCTTCGGTTGAGTTCGGGAGCAAGCCCGGTGAGCAGTTTCTCGATTGCCTCCTCCCCACTTTCCACCTTCAAAGCCTGTGAAACATACCATAATGGGGGTGCGGTGGCAGGCCACAAAACACCGAGTTTTACCGCATCCTTGAGAGTGCAGACAAACATCGTATCGCCTTCCCGCTCACCTCGGAGAAGATCAGTTATCTCGGCGGTCGTGTAGCGATGATGGTCAGGAAAGCTGTGCGGCTCAACGCGGGCGCCGGCTTCCGTCAGCTGTCGAAAAAATGCTTCGGAATCTGCAACACCCGCAGTTGCAACCACTGGCCGCCCCGCGATCCCGGCAAGAGGGAGCGTTTCAACAGCCGCGCTGCCCACCGCATTTCGAAGCTCGCCCAGTGCGAAGCTGACAACGGCCTGTGGCAGCTGCGGAGCGGCGTCGCGAATTGTCGCGGCGAGCCCGTTTATCGTAAGGTCGTCTGCGGTCTTTCGCGTGATCACCGCGATCGATGCACGTCGGAGAGCACGAAGCGGCTCGCGCCACGGACCTGCCGGCAACAGCCGAGGCGACCCGCGCCATTGCTCGGCCGCGATCAACACGACGTCGGCAGTGCGTCCCGCCGCCCGATGCTGAAACGCATCGTCGAGCACGGCAACCGTCGCTCCGATTGCGGCCGCACGTCTGATACCCTCGGCGCGCCGGGGCTCGATCACAACCGGAATTTCCGGATTCAGCCGGGCATGCACGAGCGCTTCATCACCCCCGTAGCCGCGCAGCACAACGGCAGGCTCTGAGCCTCTCTTCGCAAGCTCGGCCGCGAGCCATGCCGCAAATGGAGTCTTACCAGTACCGCCCACCGATAAATTCCCGACGCTGACGACAGCAATCGGCGACGTGCGCACGCGGAGCAGCGAGTGATCGTACATCCATCCTCTCGCGGCGGTCACCGCTCTGTACGCAGCCTCGAATGGCGTGAGCGCGATGCGAGCGGTGCGCGAAACCGCGTCGTCTCCGCGCCATATCCGCTCAATCAGGTGCAAGCGAGACGCTCCGTTTCGGTCATCATCGCCTGGAAGAGCGGAGCTTCGGCGGCAGCGTCGCGCGAGCTCGCAGAAGTAACAGGCGTCGGTCGTCCGTAAGCCACGCTCACCGTGGCAAACGGCTTCGGAATCATGAAGCTGTCCCAGCTCGAGAGATGCCAGGCACGGCTGGCGTGGGCGGCTATCGGAACTATCAGTGCACCGGAGCGTTGAGCGGCAATGAGAGCCCCCGGCGCGTAGCTGCGAGCAGGGCCTTTGGGACCGTCGGGCGTGACCGCCGCGTCGATACCGGCTTTCAGCTGCGTGGCCAGAGTGAGCAGCGCTCTCTCACCTCCCCGCGTTGTCGAGCCACGTATCAACCGATAGCCAAGCGACTTGGCGACTCGCGCAATGATCTCGCCGTCACGATGCTCACTGACAAGAATCGCGACTCCTTCGTTCCTGTGAAGCCAGATCAGTGGAAGAAGCTGTCCGTGCCAGAGGGAAAAAATCACGGGCGTTCCTCCAGCGCGTGCGGATTTCACAGGCTCATCTCCGACGATCTTGTAGCGCCATGTGGCTGCAAGCACGCGCAGCGCCGCGCCACTGGCAAACTCCGCGAGGCGCGCGGAGAACGGAAACTCTCCGTTGCCGCGCCCGCTCTCCTTGCTCATGGTACCAGCTCGCTTGCTATCGCCGCGACACGGGCAGCGGCGCCGGGGGTCCCCAGCCGGCCGCGAACCTCGGCGAGTCCCTCCAGAACTCGTCGACGCTCCGTGGTGCCTGCCTCGAGCAAGGGCAGGAGAGCAGCGGCAACATCATCCGGCCGAAGGTCGTCCTGAACGAACTCGCGGGCGACTTCCCTGCCGGCTACCACGTTCACAAGTCCGATGTGGGGGATCTTCACCATCGCGCGCGCAAGTAGATACGAGATCAATCCGGCGCGGTACGCGACCACCAGTGGACATTCGGATATTGCCGCCTCGAGAGTCGTAGTCCCGCTTTTGCAGAGTGCAGCGTCCGCCGCGCGCAGCACCGTAAACGATGCTGATTCGACCCGCTGATACGAGCAGCTCGCGACGTCGATCGTGACCGTCGGGGCAGCGCTCACCACGACTTGAATGCCCGGAACCTGCCCCTCGACAATTCGCGCTGCATCGACGAAGTCATCCAGGTGACGGTCGATCTCCTGTTGCCTGCTCCCGGGAAAGAGTGCGAGCACTGGACGGTCGGGATTCAATCCCAAGGTAGCCCGCGCCGCCCGCTTCGAGGGAAGATCGCCCGCGCGGTCCAGCAGAGGATGCCCGACGAATGTCGCGTTGATACCGTATCCGCGCAGCAGCTGCTCCTCGAACGGCAGAATCACTGCGGCTCGAGTGACGATTTTCGCCAGCTGCGGAAGGCGGCCCGCGCCCCATGCCCAGACCTGCGGGGTTACGTAGTAGAGAACCGGAACGCCCGCGTCGGCCGCCGCACGGGCGACTTTCATGTTGAACCCCGGGTAGTCCACAAGGATGACGAGGCTGACGCGGCCGCGTGCGATGCGCGATCTCAGATCGTTAAGGAGGTCGAGGTGACGAGGAAGATGACGAATCACTTCGACGAATCCCATCACCGACATCTCATCGTAGTTCGCGATGAGCTCAACGCCCGCGTCGCGCATGCGCGGACCGCCGACGCCGGTGAGCTTCAGCGCGGGCCGGACGCGACGCAGCTCTTCGGCTACGCCTGCGGCATGAAGGTCCCCTGACGCCTCGCCAGCGACAAAGAGGACGTCAGGCACGTGTCGCGGCCAGCTCTCCGGCGAATGCGGGAGCTGTGCGCTCGATTTCCGCGACGATCTTGAGCGCCACGGCGAGCGCTCGTCGGC
>JALYJX010000154.1 GCA_030775065.1 Gemmatimonadota bacterium
CATTGGGACCGTGAAGGCAGTATCTCCGTGAGCTGGGCTCCAGATCATTCCTTTCTTAATCAGGCCACTCCGCAGTGGACCCATTTTCTCCACGGTCGTCCCCAAGCATTCGGCAATTGAGCCAGAACGATGCGGACCAGGACCGAGCTCAGCCATCGCCCGTAGATAGTCCTGTTCGCGCGGCGTCAGCCGATCGAATCGAACTCTGAAAAAATTCTTGTCTAATGCAGCCGTCGCCAGCTCGCTTGCGACATCCACGTCTTCTTTCGTGATTGGCGACTTCGAGGCGGCGTTCCAAGCGTGCTTCCCCCACTCTTGAAGGAAGTACGGATAACCTTGAGTTACTTCGAAGATTCGCTCCAGGGCGGCGGGTTCGATGTCTTCATTTTGGTCGTGGATGGGCTCGCGAACCGCTGTCCTGGCTGCTTCTGGTCCCAACGGCCCAACTTCTGGATAATCGAACAGTCGCTCCGCGTATGATTTAGCCTCTCCTGCGAGCGCAGCTACTTGTGGCAGCCCAGCCCCAAACAGCACAAGGGGCAATTGTTTTTGTGAAATTCGGTGCAGTGCGACTATCAAACTCCGAAGGTCCACCTCGCTCAGATACTGAACTTCATCGACACAGATGGCGACGCTCGTGTCTGCAGCTTTTGCCGCCTCGCCAACGGCCAGGAGCAACTCAGGTAAGTCAATTTCAAGGTTTCCACTGTCCGCGGTTTCTGGTTCAGTGACGCCGAATTCCATTTGTCCCACTGATACCTTGAATGCACTTGCGAATCCTCGCAGGGCTCCCATGGCTCGGGCAACATAGTCCTTTGCCTTTTCAACTTTGTTGAGGCGCAGCAATACGGCTTTTAGTGCTGGCGCTAAATACTCAGCTAAGGACTGCCCCTCTGGCGACTCGATTTCCACCACGAGGTATCCAGATTTTTCTGCCATTTCGCTGATCTTGTTGAGTAACACTGTCTTGCCAACGCCGCGAAGACCAAGGAGGATTTGACTCTTCTCGGGACGTCCTAGCCGAATGCGTCCGAGGGCTATTGTCGCAGCCCTGATTAATTCGTCACGTCCGGCTAACTCAGGCGGAGGCGCGCCAGCGCCGGGTGAGAACGGATTAAGAAGCGGGTCCAATTGTCGTCTCTTGGATTGTAATAACCTTTGAAATCTTATCTGAATTTCGCATCTTACACAACTTTTGGTGAATGGGGAGGAATTGCGAAATCCGGTTTCTGGTTTTTGGGATTGAAACATCTTTGGAAACTTATCAATCTTATCATAGCTGGGGCCTTCTCCGGCGCGCGTATCCGTCCGGGAAGATACGAAGACGACGCGGGGCATGGACGCGAGTCAGTACAAGGACTACGTCCTTTTCATGCGCGAGCGACTGAGCCGACACTACCCCACATGGACTGAGGCACGAACAGAGCTCAACGACCTACACTTCGCGTCAACCGCTTTGGTGGTATCCACGTAGGATTGTTCGTCCAAAAGGTTCCGAAAATAGACGACCGAAGGTCGAGAACTATCGGCGCACGTCGATGCCGCGGCTTCGCGATAGCAAGCTCGCGATACGCGTCAACAAAGGCGGTCGGCCGTACCCGCACTCGTCGCAACAGTTCCAGCCGAACGTCCTTCTCCGTTGCCCAGGCCATGGCGGTCGGCGTTCTGCCGGCACGTTCCCATTTGATCACCGCGGGGTGAGAGACGGCAAATCGAATCGCGAACTCTACCAGCGTCATCGACAGCGAGATACGAATGAAGCGAATCTCGTCGCCCGTCAGGCGTGCCGGCTTGTGTGCGAGCGCAGACAATACCATTTCGGAAAGACGATTGAGATCGACGTCAGGTGCCCACCCCCCGCGCACAAAGACCATTGGCATGTTTCGCAGCTCGACTGGAAAGCCGAAGCCTTCGTACATGTAAACCTTTCGACGTTTTCTCTCAAGTTTCATCCTGATCTCTTTCACGGCGCCTGGATCGATTGCCGTCACGACGATTAGCAAGGTTGCGACTCGCCGCAAAGGGCGCCTCCCGTAATGTAACTGAGTTACAAAGCGAGGCAACTACTCCGCGATCACTGGCGGGAGCCCGTGGCGTCACCCGCGCGTCATGCTTCCATTACGCGCAAAACCGATCTGCCTGGCTGACCTCCCTAAACCCGCCCCGCGCGTGCGATTATTGACTGTGCTTGCAGACAGAACTTGAGCGTTACACCCCACTGGGGTCGATGACGATGAAAAGGCGCGAGTTTCTCCTTGAATCCAGCTCCGCGATAGCCGCGGCCTCATTAGCGGCGTGCATGAAAACTCCACGATTGCAGGGCAAGGTCGCCTCCCTCCGCGACCCGATGGTCGCCCGGGTCACTCGGCACGAGTTCCCCGGTGCAGTCTGGCTCGTGGCGCAGGGCGATGATGTGGCCGTCGACGCGGTGGGCGTGACGGCCATCGACGGCACCGCCCCCATGCGCCGCGACACGATCTTCCGCATTGCCTCGATGACGAAAGCCGTCTCGGCCAGCGCGGTGATGATGCTCGTCGAGGACGGAACCCTCACTCTCGACGCGCCCGCCCGCCGGCCAATCACCGTACAGGATCTGCTCTCGTTCACCCTGGGGTTCGGCCTCCTGTTCGATAACTCGCTGCCGATCCAGCGCGCCATCGACGAGCTTCAGCTGGTGAACGGCCCACCGGTGCCGATGACACCGCACGGGCCCGACGAATGGATGAAACGCTTCGGGACGCTGCCGCTCATGCATCAGCCCGGCGAGCGCTGGATGTACAACACCGGCAGCCTTCTCCAGGGCGTCCTCGTACGCCGCGCTTCGGGCAAAACGTTCGAGGCGTTCGTGCACCAGCGCATCCTCGCGCCACTCGGCATGCGCGACACGGACTTCTTCGTTCCCGCGAACAAGCTCGATCGCTTCGCCGGCTGCGGATTCTTCACCGATCCGCAGAGCGGCACGAAGACGCGCATGGACAAGGACGGCGCCGCCAGCGCATACGCCACGCCGCCTATTTTCCCTTCCGGCGCCGGCGGTCTCGTGTCGACGGTCGATGACTATCTCGTGTTCGCTCGCATGCTGATGAAGGGCGGAGTGCACGAAGGCCGGCGTCTGTTGAGCGCCGCGTCGGTGCGGGAAATGACGAAGGACCAGCTCACGCCCGAGCAGAAGGCCGCGTCGAGCTTCTTCCCCGGCTTCTTCGATACGCGCGGCTGGGGCTACGGCATGGCGATCCATACCGCTCCCGACGCGGTCTCACGCGTGCGTTGTCGCTACGGTTGGTTTGGCGGCTTCGGCACGTCGTGGTTCAACGATCCCCGCCGCGATCTGGTCGCGATCGTCATGACCCAGTCGTCCGACTTCCTGTTCAACGGCGGGCTCGATGCGTTCGACCGCGGCGTGTACGCAGCAGCCCGTTAGGCTGCTTTCATCGGAGCACGCCCTGATGAGAGGCTTGATCGGCGGACGCGAACCAAATCGTGGGACCCTGCAGGAAAACAGTCGCCGGGACATGGCTTTGGTGGCACATTGGGCAACAACGAGCTTACCCTCCCCCGGAGGTTCTATGGTTAGGATTGCGTGGGCCTTAGTGCTGCTTGTTGGTCTCGGTTGTCGGAGCAAAGCCGACGCATCTCGCGAGACTGAACCGCTCCTCAACACCGATCGCGCATGGGCCGCGGTGGCGTCGGCCGGACAGAATGCGGATAGCGTGCTCGCGTTCTGGACCGAGGATGCACGCGTCGCGATGCAAGGTGCTCCTCTCTTACGCGGCAAGAGCGCTATCCGGCAAATGGTCACCAGCAGCTTCGGCTTGCCTGGTTTTCACATCACCTGGACCCCTGAGAACGCTGTTGTCGCGGCATCGGGAGATCTTGGATATACCACAGGCACCAACGAAGTCAGTGTGCCGGATTCAATGGGAAAGGTGACGAAGACGGTTGGCCGCTATCTCGCTGTGTGGCGAAGAGAGCCAGACGGGCGTTGGCGATGCGTGGAGGATTACTCGAGTCCGGGGCCTGTCGGCACGCCGCCACGCACGTAGACGGCGAGCCCTCCGTTTGCGCCCGATGCGCAAAGAAGTCGCGAAGGGCAACATCGGCTACAATGTCACCGACCCGTCCGTCAGCTCCGGATAGCTCCGACTCACGCGCGTAATGTTCTCGCCCTGTCCCGGGGATAACGTCTCGTTCGGGTCGAGACACCAGATTCCATCGAGCAGCCCGTTACGCCGAAGGACCTCGTGGATTCCCGGGATGCATCCACGGAACGCGTTCGCCGCATCGAACACGGCGGCGTTCGCGTCGGTGAGAGCCGCTCCCAGCGAAAGCAGTGACGAGTCGATTGAGCCGGATTCGCGCGCGCGCTTGATGTGCTCGAGCAGTTTCACCGCCGCGCGCGTCCACACAGCCCACTGCCCGAGCAGGCCGCCGTCGATCCACCGTAGCACAGTCGTTCCGCCGACATCGATCGGATACGGCGTCAGCAGATCGGCGACGATGTTGTCGTCGTTGCCTGTGTACAGAGCGATGTCCTCCCGGCCGGCTTCGACCACGGCGCGAACCACGTCGAACGTCTGATACCGGCTGAACGGCGCGATCTTGATCGCCCACACGTTCGGGATTTCTGAAAACCGACGCCAGAAGTCGTACGACAACACGCGTCCGCCGACCGCCGGCTGCAGATAGAAGCCGAAGAGTGGGATCGCCTCGGCAACTGCGCGACAGTGATCAATGATCGCCGCTTCCGTTTCCGTGCGCCAATCGCCGAGGCTGAGCAGCGCGGCATCGTAACCGAGCGAGACTGCGATCTCCGCTTCCGCGAGTGCCTGCGGCGTGTGGCCGCAGACGCCGGCGATCATCGCGAACGGGCGCGATGCGGCGCCTGGCGCTGCGCTTGCCTCCTCAGCCGCGAGCTGGAGCACGGTGCGATACAGGCCGATGGCGGGGTCGCGGATCGCAAACTGGGTGGTGTGCACTCCGACCGCGATACCACCAGCCCCCGCTTCTATATAGTAGCGCGTGAGTCCACGCTGCCGACGCTCGTCCAGCCTGCGTGTGGCATCGAGGGCGAGCGGATGCGCTGGAATTACCTGGCCCTCGCGCAGATGCTGGTGAACGCTCACGGCATCAGAAACGTCCATCGCGTGCCTCGAATCTCGTTGCTTTGCCCAGCAGCGGTCCACCTTCCTCGATCCACTGCGCGGCCCACTCGCGCATCTGATCCAGCGACACTTCCGGCGCGGCAAACGTCTCCCCCATGCGCGACGTGTTGCTGAGCAGCGCATCGGCTCGCTCGGTGCCTATGAACCGCACGCGCTTTCCGAAGCGTTCAGCGAACCACTCGGCGAGCCCTCGCACGCTGAGGATATCGGCGCCCGTGACGTTCACCACGAATGGCGGCGATGAAGCCAGTCGGAGGCACTCGAGCGCGATGCGATTCGCGTCGCCCTGCCAGATCACGTTCACGTAACCCATCTCGACCGATATTGGCTCGCCGCGATACACCTTGAGCGCAATGTCAACCAGCACGCCGTAGCGGAGGTCGATCGCGTAGTTGAGGCGGCAGGTCGCGACACGCGTGCGATGACGCACCGCGTAGAACTCAAACACCCGCTCGCGTCCCAGGCAGGACGCCGCATATTCGCCGACTGGTCCGGGAGTGTCGTCCTCCCGCGATCCGCCGCGTTCGACCGGCGTGAGCGGATACACGTTTCCCGTAGAGAATGCGACGATCCGCGAGTCGCGATAGCGGTGCGCGCAATGCGCGGGCACGATCGTGTTGGTCGCCCAGGTCATCGCCGGCGCTTCGGCGGTGCCGAACTTCTGGCCCGCCATGAAGATCACGTTCGCTGCATCGGGCAGGCGCGCGACCGCGTGGGAGTCGAGCAGGTCGCAGCGAAGCGTCTCGACGCTCACGTCGTTCAGCGCGCGCTCGGCGGCTGCCGAGGACCAGCGCGAAACGGCGATCACGCGGCGTGAGTCGGCGCGCGCGCGGGCCGCCATGCGGGCGAGCGTCGGGCCCATCTTGCCTCCGGCGCCAAGGATGATGATGTCGCCCGGACATGCCTCGAGCGCGGACGTTGTTTCGGCGCGGGGAGCGGAGAGCAGGTCATCGAGTTCGTGCTCAGTCATCCTAATCAACAACTTGGGTTCTTCGGGAAATATCGGGAATAGGTGGGCCCAAGCTCCTGACCGACCGCTCAGTTTTCGCGTGTGGAGTCTTCAGTTTTTCAGTGCGGCGTTTCGAGTAGCATTGCCGTGACGACGCATCACGCCTCTTCCCGATCATCGTCCCCAAGAATCCTTCGACGTAATCCACAAAGCATTCGTCGGATCTCGATCGTTTCTACGGTAAGAGATTTCCAATCCTTACGAGGCAATACCCCATAATCTCTGGCAAGAAAAAGCTGGTATTCCAGCTCCTTCGTCGACTTGATGCTCATCTCGACAAATCTCGCCGTCTCTTTTTGCGTGAACGCCCCACATCCCTCAACGAGAGTAAAAGCCACGGATTCAGCTGTCTTCATAAGCTGGGTTTTGGTCGACGAATAACCGGTCCGCGGAAAATGATTTGTGGCACGCCGAACATTAAGAACGTGTGCGTGCGCTCTTCTCCAGACGCGAAGCCGACGGTAATCCTGCATATGAGGCATGCTACATGGAACCGTGGCGTCACCATCATCGAAAAACTCCACCAGCACACAAAGCGTCGAATCAGATACGTCGTCACGGCAATGCTACTCGAAACGCCACACTGAAAAACTGAAAACTCCGGACGCGCAAACTGGGGCATTATCTTGGCCCTCTCAACCATAGCTCGCCAGATTTCTCGTCGTGTCTCAGCCGCACTCTCCTCTCGAGATCCTCGTCATTCCGCACACCCACTGGGATCGTGAGTGGTATCACACGGCCGCGCACTTCCGGCAACGCCTGGTGCCTCTGATTGACGAGCTCCTGGACGAGCCCCCTCCGCCCGGCGAGAGCTTTCTCCTCGACGGGCAGGCAATCGTGCTCGAGGATTACCTGGCGGTGCGGCCTGATCGCGCGGCGGCGCTTGGCACCCTGCTGCGCGACGGACGCCTGGAGGCGGGTCCTTGGTATGTGCTCCCGGACGAGCTGATCCCCAGCGGTGAGGCGCTCGTGCGGAACCTCCTCACCGGGCGCGATGTCGTGCGCCGCCTCGGCGGCGAACCGCCTCCGGTGCTGTACTGTCCGGATTCGTTCGGACACCCCGCCATCCTGCCGGAGCTCGCTCGCGGGTTCGGCTGCGACATCGTTGTGGTGTGGCGCGGCTACGGCGGCGCGCGCTGGCCGCCGGGAGACACGGTGCGCTGGCGCGGACCCTCGGGCGCCGAGGTAACCCTGCATCATCTTCCGCCGGACGGATATGAGTTCGGCAGCTCGATTCCGACGGAGACGACTGCGGCGGCGGAACGGTGGGCGCGCGTGCAAGAGGTGATGCGTCCGCGTGCAATAACCGGATTCGCGCTGCTTCTCAATGGCGCGGACCATCACGCGCGACAACTCGACTACAGAATAGCGATCGCCGCGCTTGCGGACGCGGCACGGCCGGACGTTGTACGCGCGGCTACGCTGCGGGATGCGGCGATTGCGATCGTTCGTGAAGCACGGCGCATGGAATTACCGGTCGTCGAAAACGAGCTGCGCGACTCGTACGGCTACACGTGGACGCTGCAGGGGACGCTCGCGACGCGCACCGTGCAGAAGCGGCGCAACGCGATCGTCGAGCGACTGCTCGTGCGCGACGTCGAGCCGTGGCTCGCGTTGATGCAGGACGGCGGGAGTGCTGCGGCACGGGCACTGCTCGCCGCGGCGTGGCGAACGCTCCTCCGGGGACATCCGCACGACACGCTCTGCGGGACGGCGATCGACGGCGTCGCGACAGCGCTGGATGAGCGGCTGTCGTCCACGATGGTTCAGGGGGAGGCAATGCGCGACGACGCGCTCCTCGCACTTCTGGGCCACGACACGGCCCGGGCGCGCGCAGAGCCGGACGCGTGGCGTCCTGCCGTAGTGCTGCGCAATCCCGCGGCCCGCGCGCGCGGAGGAGTCGCGGAGCTGCAGCTCTCCGCCACAGTGGCCAATATCGCTGTCGGACCCGGATCCGCGGAGCGGCAGGGTTTGCCCCAACGGATTCCGTCATGGAGCGTTCATGGCATACCGCTGCAGATCCTCGATCGCGGCGAGGGCGTCGCGCTCACCGAGGATCCGCGCGCGTACCCTCGCGCCGACCGCACCGCCACGGTTCATGCGCTCGGCTGGGTCGAGCGCATCGGAGGGTACTCCATAGTCACCCGCGCGCAACGCCGCGGCGGGCGCGTGGATGTTCGCAATCCGGTGCATGCTCGCGAGCGGGAACTGACCAACGGTCTCACGCGCGTGGTGGTGAAC
>JALYJX010000155.1 GCA_030775065.1 Gemmatimonadota bacterium
CTCTGTATGCGGTGATCGACAAGTACGAGCCCGAGGGCGGCGAGGGCTCTCGCATCAAGCTCGAGCGAGCGGTCGGAGACGGCGCACTCGCCGACAGCGTGGACTCGATTCTCGCGTGCCGCGATGTTGCATCATTGCTGAAGCGTTATGGCGATACTCCCGGCACCGGCGAGCATATCGAGCGGATGCGACAGTATCTGCAATACGTTGCCGACCTCGGCTTTGGAGAATGGGTGCAGCTGGATCTCACTATCGTGCGCGGCCTTGCGTACTACACCGGCACCGTTTTCGAGCTCTTCGATACGGCCGGCGAGATGCGCGCGATCTGCGGCGGCGGAAGGTACGATAAGCTGCTTGAGACAGTCGGAGGCGTGGACCTGCCGGCGCTCGGCTTTGGGATGGGCGACGTGGTACTTGGCGATCTGCTGAGGTCGAGAGACCTGATTCCAGCCACGGTGCCAAGGCTCGATTTCTGGGTGGCGTCGGATGACGAATCTCTCACCGGGGACGTGATGAGAATCGCGGGCGAGCTCCGCCGCCGAGACAGGAGCGTCGAGTACGCGCTGCACCCGCAGCAGCTGGCAAGACAGCTCAAATCGGCTGCCGCGGCCGGTGCGCGACGCGCCATCATTCTGAAGCGCGATCGATTCGCCTTGCGCGAAGTAACCGTCCGCGATCTCACCGCCGGAACAGAGCGGACGCTTCCGGTCGAGGAGCTCCTCGGTACCTTGCATTCACAGTTAAATGGCTGAAGACAAAAAACTGACGACGCGCGCTGCCGATTTCAGTGCGTGGTACAACGAAACCGTTCTCAAAGCCGAGCTGGCCGACTACTCGCCGGTTCGCGGCTGCATGGTCATCAGGCCGCGCGGATACGGCATCTGGGAGCGTATGCAGCGGCAGCTCGATTTCATGTTCAAGGATACCGGCCACGAGAACGCGTACTTTCCGCTCTTCATTCCGGAATCCTTCCTGCACAAGGAGGCCGAACACGTCGAAGGATTCGCGCCGGAGGTTGCCGTCGTTACTCACGGCGGAGGCAGGAAGCTCGACGAGCCGCTGGTGATACGGCCGACCTCGGAGACGATCATCTATGCGATGTTCGCAAAATGGGTGCAGAGCTACCGGGATTTGCCACTGCTCATCAACCAGTGGGCAAACGTCGTCAGATGGGAGATGCGCACGCGCCTCTTCCTGCGAACGCTCGAGTTCCTGTGGCAGGAAGGTCACACGGCCCACGCAACCGAAGCCGAGGCGGAGGAGGAAGCGCGGAAGATGCTTGGCGTCTACCGCGATTTCATGGAAGGGTGGATGGCCATGCCGGTGGTGACGGGGGTCAAGACCGACTCGGAGCGATTCGCCGGCGCGGTGCGTACCTACGCATGTGAAGCGATGATGCAGGACAACAAGGCGCTGCAGGCCGGGACGACGCACAACCTTGGTCAGAATTTCGCGAAAGCGTTCGACCTGAAGTTTCAGTCCGAAGCGGGAGGTATTGAGCACGCCTGGAACACGAGCTGGGGCGTTTCGACGCGCCTTGTCGGCGCTCTCGTCATGACGCACGGCGATGACTTCGGCCTTCGCACACCGCCGTTCCTTGCGCCAGTCGAGCTGGTGATCGTGCCGATATGGCGATCCGACGAGGACAAGGCGCGTGTACTCGAGGCCGCGGGGAAACTTCGAGCGACGCTTGCGGCCTGGGAGCGGCGCAAAACCGGAAAGCTGCGCGTGCACCTCGACGATCGTGAGGGCATGAAGCCAGGCGCGAAATACTACGAGTGGGAGCTGCGCGGCATTCCTGTCCGATTGGAGATCGGTCCGCGCGACATCGACAACAATCAGTGCGTGCTCGTGCGCCGCGACAATCGCGTCAAGCGCACGGTCACACTCGATTCAATCGGTGAAGACGTCGCCGACCTGCTGAGCATGATGCAGACAGACATGCGGGTCGCCGCGTTCGAGCGGCGAGAAGCGAACAGCGTGCGCGGCGATGTGACGTACGATCGGCTTCGCGAGATCATGGCGGGCGAAGGCGGCTTCGTTTACGCCGGATGGTGCGGCGGAGCTGAGTGCGAGGCGCAGATCAAGGACGAGACTAAGGCGACAATACGTGTCCTGCCCGACGAGGAATTCCGTTCCGCCGAAGCTCCGACCAGTTGCGTCAAGTGCGCGCGCGCTGCAACAGCTGAAGCTTTGTGGGCGAAGGCGTACTGACCTTGGGAGTGGACGCCGCGGCCCGACCACCTCTCGACGCGAGCTCCGCGCAGGCACCCGGCTTCAGACGCGAAGCCGCTTCACTGTCGTGTGACGGTGTCTCGCTCGAGCTCATTGCCGGGCAAATAGGTACACCGTCCTACGTCTACAGTGCGCCGGCGATTCGCCATCAGTACCATCGCCTGGCCACGGCGCTCGATGGACTTCCGAATCGGCTTCACTACAGCGTCAAGGCGAATTCCAACCTCGCGATACTCGGTGTGCTGCAGAAGCTCGGCGCCGGCGTCGACATTGTTTCCGGCGGCGAGCTTTACCGCGTGCAATCAGCGGGATTCGGCGGTCCGGACATCGTCTTCAGCGGAGTGGGCAAGACCCGCCGGGAGCTGGAGGAAGCTCTGACGGTCGGCGTCCTCCTGATCAACGTTGAATCCGAGGACGAGCTCGATCTCCTGAACAAGATCGCCGGCGAGATGAATGTCACGGCTCCGGTCGCGCTGCGTGTGAATCCGGAAGTGATGGTCGATACGCCGCATCCATATACGCGAACAGGCGTGAAGGGAATGAAATTCGGCATTCCCTTCGATGAAACTCTGGTTGTTGCCAAGCGTGCGCTGGAGATGAAGAACGTGCGGCTGGTTGGACTCGATATGCACGTCGGCTCGCAGATCGCGAAATTCCAGCCTTATGAGATCGGCCTCGGCAGGCTGCTGCAGCTGCATTGGGAGATCAAGGTTGCCGGCGCAACGGAGCTTCGCTACCTGGATATCGGCGGCGGACTCGCCGTGACTTATGACGCCGAGCATCCGATTGACGTCGAAGCGTTTGGCGCGGCCGTTCGACGCCTGGTCAAGCCGACAGGGCTCGATCTTATTCTCGAGCCCGGCCGTTTTCTCGTCGGAAATGCGGGAGTCCTGCTCACTCGCGTTCTTTACACAAAACGGAGTGGAGGAAAGGAATTCATCATCATCGATGCGGGCATGAACGACCTGCTTCGCCCGTCGCACTACAACGCGTTCCACAGGATCGAGGCGGTCACGCCGCGAGGGGGCAAGGTGACCGCCGACGTCGTCGGGCCGATCTGCGAGAGCGGCGACTTCTTCGGGCTGCAGCGCGAAGTAGACGACGTGCTTCCGGGAGACCTGATGGTAGTCCGGTCGTCGGGCGCGTACGGCTTTGCCATGTCATCGAACTACAACTCGAGGCCGCGGGCCGCCGAGGTGCTGGTCGATCGCGGCCGCTTCGGAATTGTCACCGAGCGCGAGGATTATCCGGATCTGGTGAGGAAGGAGAGGCTCGAGCCCGACTGGAGACCGGCCTGATGCTGGTTGGACTCATCGCGGACACTCACGATCGGCTTCCAGCGATAAGCGAGCTCGTCAAGCAGTTCGCCGACCGGGGCATCACGCTGGTGATGCATGCGGGCGACTACTGTGCACCGTTCTCGCTCGATCCGTTCCACGAAGCGGGACTGCCGCTGCTCGGAATCTTCGGGCGCAACGACGGAGATCATGAGGGTCTCAAGGCGCACGGCGCGCTCGGCATGGCCACCGAGCTGTATGAATCGCCGCACAGCTTCGACGTCAGCGGCCACCGGATTCTTCTCGTTCACGACCTGGGCGAAGTGAACAAGCGATCGATTGAGGGTCATGATATCGTGGTGCACGGCCAGACCCATCGCCAGGAGACTGTCACACGCGGTAACACGTTACTGGTCAACCCCGGTGAGGCCTGCGGGTGGCTCACGGGTCGGTGCACGGCCGCAGCGCTCGATCTCGACACGAAGCACGTCGAGATAATCGACTTGTGAGCAGCCGGATACTCATACTGGACTACGGCTCCCAGTACACGCAGCTCATCGCGCGCCGCGTGAGAGAGGCGCGGGTGTACTCGGAGATTCATCCGCCGACGCGATCGCTGGAATGGATTCGCGACTGGAATCCGGCGGGAATAATTCTGAGCGGGGGGCCCAATTCCGTATACGGCGAGAACGTTCCGACAGCCGATCGCGCGGTCCTCGACATCGCTCCCGTTCTGGGGATATGCTACGGGATGCAGCTCATCGCTTACATCGAGGGCGGCGAGGTCAAGCGTGCGGGCAGGCGTGAGTACGGCAGAGCGGAAGTACGCGTCATCGAGCCCGACGAGATGTTCGCCGGGTTCGAGCCAGGAGAAGAGTTCTCGGCGTGGATGAGTCACGGCGATCATATCGAGTCGTCGCCCGCCGGATATCGATGCACCGCATCGAGCGAGATCAATCCTCTGGCTGCTTTCCGTCACGAGACAAAGCCGATTTTCGGCGTCACGTTTCATCCTGAGGTGGCGCACACGCCTCGCGGAGGGGAGATCATCGCGAACTTCCTGTTCGGCGCGTGCAAGGTCGAGCCAAGCTGGACCGCAGGCGCTTTCATCGAGGACGAGATCGCGAAGATTCGGTCGACCGTCGGCTCGAGCGGAGTGATATGCGGACTGTCCGGCGGGGTTGACTCGGCCGTGGCTGCCGCGCTGGTACATCGCGCGATTGGAGATCAGCTGACGTGCATCTTCGTCGATACGGGACTGCTCCGGATGCACGAGCGCGATCAGGTCGAGCGCACCTTTCGGCAGCATCTGGGGCTTCGGCTCGAGACCATCGACGCTGAGGAGCGATTTCTGACTGCGCTTGCTGGAATCGAGGAGCCCGAAAAGAAACGGACAGTTATCGGTCACACATTCATCGATGTATTCGAGGCAGCGGCCGCGGAGGTTGGCGGTGAGCAGGCATTCCTCGTTCAGGGCACGCTCTATCCCGACGTGATCGAATCGGCTTCACCAAAAGGTGGACCTTCCGTGACGATCAAGACGCATCACAACGTCGGCGGTCTAAAGCCGGGAATGAAGTTCAAGCTCATCGAGCCGCTGCGTGAGCTGTTCAAGGATGAGGTTCGAAACGTCGGCCGAGAGCTTGGTCTCCCGGAGGAAATGGTCGGCCGGCATCCATTTCCCGGGCCCGGTCTGGCGATTCGAGTGTTGAGCGACGTGTCGAAGTCGAAGCTCGACATTCTTCGCGAAGCCGATGCGATCTATCTGGACGAGATTCGCGCGGCCGGACTGTACGACACCATCTGGCAGGCCTTTGCCGTGCTGCTCCCGGTTCGCAGTGTGGGAGTCATGGGCGACGAGAGAACCTATGAGAACGTCCTCGGGCTTCGCGCAGTGACGAGCACCGATGGAATGACCGCTGACTGGTATCCGTTTCCGCACGAGGTTCTGGCGAGAATCTCGAGCAGGATCAGCAACGAGGTGACGGGGATAAACCGCGTCGTCTACGACGTGAGCTCGAAGCCGCCGGCGACCATCGAGTGGGAGTGAGATAGGCGCAGCATCGCCCGCCTGGCCTCTTGCCCTCGGTTCAGTATGGATTTGTGAGCTTGCCGCAGAGACACAGAGGCACAGAGAACGACAAGCAGCCATCCCAACGCCGCCAATAGATATTCGACGCTGAAACTCGTTCTTTCATTTGGGGAACTACAACTCCACTCGGGACTTCAGGCATCGGGTGCTGTTCCCCAGAATCCTGTAGTTCTCTGCGCCTCTGAGTCTCTGTGGCAAGCTCACAGATCCAGACGAAAACGAGGGCAAGAGGCCATGCGGCCGATGCCGGAAAGCTAGAGAGCCTTTTCCTCGAGAAGCGCCATGAACTGCGCGGGCTCGGTTAAAGCGAAGAGACGCTCCGGGATGTCCGGCTCCTTGCTGAATTGAGCAATCTTCCCGAGCACGGGCAGGTATTGATTCGATACCTCGAGCGGCGGCGCGACGATGAGAAAGAAGAAGTTCACCGGCTTTTCGTCGATCGCCTTGAAGTCCACGCCGTTGGTCTTGCGGCCAAATCCCACGCGGAGCTTGCTGACAACCAGAGAGCGGCAGTGGGGAATCGCTATGCCGCGCCCGATCCCCGTCGATCCCAGGTTCTCCCGGCGCTTGAGCATCTTGAACAGCATGCCCTCCGATTTCTCGTCGAGCTTGAGGAGTGAGATCAGCTCCTTGAGGATGTCGTCTTTCGCAGTGCTTTCGAGCTCCAGCTTGACGGCGTCCTCGGAAAAAAACTCGCGCAGCTCCATTCACTTCCTCAGTTCGGCGTTACCGCGTCTCTGGCGCGCGGGAATCGAGCAAGTTACGGGCGACGCGTAAGAGTGTCAAACCGTGTCGTTGCATGCATTTCCGACGACCGTTAGCTTCGAAATCATGCGCTTTCCGTTTCCTGTCCAGGCTTCGCTGCCGCTCTACCTCGCACCGATGGCCGGTGTTTCCGAGTCGCCGTTCCGGCGTCTCTGCCGCCGCTTGGGCGCGGACGTCGTTGTAACGGAGTTTCTCTCCGCCGAGGCTATCCGTCGCGAGAACAAGGCGACGCTGGCAAAGCTGCGCTTCGCCGCCGACGAACGTCCCATCGGAGTGCAGATCTTTGGCTCCGATCCCCTGGGAATGGGAGAGGCTGCCGCGCTCGTCACCGAAGTGTTCGAGCCCGAGTTCATCGACATCAACTTCGGATGTCCGGTGAAAAAAGTGGTGAAGCGCAACGGTGGATCAGGCTGTCTCAAGGATCTCGATCTAGTGCAGACGGTCATACGATCGGTCATCAGTCACACGCATCTTCCGGTGACGGTAAAGATTCGCAGCGGATGGAGCGAGGAGATGCGCGATCCCGTGACCATTGGATTGCGCTGCCAGGACGCGGGAGCCCGCGCGCTGGCGCTTCACCCCCGCACGCGGACGCAGATGTACTCGGGTTCGGCACGATGGGAAGAGATTGCAGCGGTCGCTGATGCGCTCGACATTCCGGTGATCGGGAACGGCGACATCAAGACGGCCGAGGACGCCGTGAGGCTTCAGCGCGAGACGGGATGCGCGGCGGTGATGATTGCGCGCGGCTCGTTCGGGCAGCCGTGGATCTTCGATCAGACGCGTGCGCTGCTCGAGGGCAAGCCAAAGCCTCCGGCGCCACCGGTCGAGGAACGGTTTGCGATCGCCATCGAGCACGCGCGCATGGCGGAGCATTACGAGCCCGACCCTCGTGGCGCGGCGATCGAGTTCCGGAAGCATCTCGGCTGGTACGTGAAGGGATTGCCGAGCGCTGCCGAACTCAAGAAGCGGCTGTTCGCGGTGGAATCGTTTGGTGAAATAGAGGGTATTTTCGCCGATTATCTGGCCGGCGTGGCAGAGGAGTTGGTTCCCGCGTAAATCGTTTTCCCTCAGCCGTTTACGTGAAGCACATAAAGCAGCGTCTTAGCTCGATTTCTGTTGACTCGGGCGCGCCGGAGCGCTATATTCAATGGTTAGGGGGCGACTGGCTTCGACGGGGTTGGTGAAGCTGTGGCCGCGTGCCCAGGTCCTCGGATCCTGGTAAAACCTCTGGGAAAATTTTCAACTGCCAACGATAACCTGGCACTGGCTGCGTAACTCTTAGGAGTTGCTGCACCTGCCCATGATGAAGCCCTCCTGAGGCGGCGTTGTGGGTATCGCAAATTCGGGATAGTCGGATGTCGCGCCTTCAGGCGTCCGGCGAAACTTTAGAAGGCTTGTTCAGCAGTGGGCCGCCCATCGGCCAGCGGCTGGAGACCTCAATCGATGGGATACGCACGTAGAAGCTGTGGTGAATTCAGTCTCGGACCGGGGTTCGAATCCCCGCGCCTCCACTTTCAACCGTTCTAAGAGATTCCAACGGCATCCAGAAATGGGTGCCGTTGCTCGTTTCTAGAGGGACAACGGTTGCAATCGGCTCTAGCGGCTTCCATGTGGTTCTAATATGATTGGGGGTACGGTCGGGGGTACGCTGACACTTCGGACGCGGGAGCCCAATAATGGCTGGGGGTACGCAGGCGATAAATCGCCTCACAGATCGACAGATAAAGGCGTTCATCGCCAAGGCGCGAGGCGGAACCGCTCCGACGAAAAAACTGTCAGACGGGGCAGGCTTGTTCTTGATTCTCAATCCTTGGGGTTCCCCTGTCTGGCGAATCAAGTACCGATTCAACGGGAAGGAACGCCTTGCCGGTCCCGGCATTTATCCGGAGGTCGGACTCGCAGAGGCGCGAGCTGCGCGCGACGCATTACGTACACATCTCCGGTACGGCCGCGACCCTTCCATAGAGAA
>JALYJX010000156.1 GCA_030775065.1 Gemmatimonadota bacterium
GCCGTGTGATGATTTGCGGGAGCGCAGCAGCCGTCTGCATGCGATCGCCGTTCGCGTTGTATCCGTCGCCGTCGTGAAGGAGGACTATCGACCCGGGCTTGACTCCGTCGACTGTCTGGTCGGCGATGGCTTTCACGCCCGGTCTGTCACTGTCCCAGACGCCGAGCGACCATCCGATGGTTCGCTCACCCAGTGAGCCCGCAATCGCGGAAACCCATGGGCTTCGGAACCCGTGAGGCGCGCGAAAGAACTGCGGCGTCTCCGCGCTGGCTCGCTCGATCGCGCGCTTGCCGAGCGTCACGTCGCGGCGGACATAGTGCGGCAGCTTGAAATGCAACTTTCTGTGAAAGTAGCCGTGATTGCCGACCTGATGGCCTTCCTGAGCGACGCGATGGACGAGCTGCGGCCAGCGCTCGGCGTGCCGTCCGAGAATAAAAAACGTTGCCTGCACGCCGTACCTGGCGAGCGTATCGAGGATCGACGGAGTGGCCTCCGGGTTTGGCCCGTCGTCGAACGTGAGCGCGACCTTTCGATCATCCGTCGGCAGACGGCCCAGCACGGGCCCGAACACAAAACTGTTCCGATGGAATGCCCCGTGTACCGCGCCTCCGAGCATGGAGAGTCCCACCGCCGCCTGCAGAATCATGCCGTCACCGATGGACCAAGAACGGCCGCATAAACGTCGAGCACGGCTTCGGTAACGCTCGGCCAGCCATACAGCTGAGCTACCTGCCGCCCCGCTTTTCCCAGACGTGCGCGAAGCGTCTCATCATCGAGAAGGCGAACTAGACTGTCCGCCAGTGCGTCGCGGTCGCCGCAATGAAACATGAGAGCTTCACGCTCGTGCTTCACCACGTCGCGGAACCCCAGGATATCCGAGCACACGACTGGAGTCTCGCACGCCATCGATTCCAGAAGGGTGATTCCGAACGACGCCTTCGTCGTCGGGCACGCGTAGATGGCGCTGTGTGCGTAATAGCTCGGCCTCGACCCGAGAACCGATCCGACAAAAGTGATGTCCGGATCGGCGCCTGCCGCGCGGTAATAATGTTTCCTCAGCGGACCGTCGCCGACGACCACCAGCTGTGCCTCGCGGTGGCGACCACGAACCTTCTTGAACGATTCGATCAAGGTGGTCAGTCCATTTCTCGGATCGAATCGCCCGAGGAAAAGAATGGCCGGCACGTCCCGGCGGATTCCCGGCGGCGGCGGCGGCACATGTGGATTGAAGAGTTGAAGATCGATCCCGTTCGGGACGATCGTCCAGTTCGCCTCGAAGTAACGGTTCAACGCGACCGTCGTCGAATGCGACACGGCGATCGCGGCGGAGAGCTTGTCGAGCTTGTTCTGCAGATACTGGCGACCTATCCCGTACAGGTATGAGCGCTCGAAATAAGTGTGGAAGGTTCCAACCACGGGACAGTCAGCTTCATCCATCGCCAGCAGGGGAAGTGAAGGGCTGAGCGGAGAATGCACGTGAACGAGATCGTAGTTTCCACGCCTCAAGGTCTCGCGCATCTTCTTGCGCAGCGAAAGCCCGACCGTCATGCGAGCCTGCGAGCCATTGAAGTAGACCGGCTGGCTCGTGCCCAGACGAATGACGTGCGGCTGATCCTGCGCGCCTTCAAGCTTCGATGTGATGATGTCTACGTGGTGCCCCAGCCTGCGTGCTTCGCGCGCGAAGAAATGCACGTGCTCGCAGATTCCGCCGAGGTGCGGATAGTAGTACTCCGTCACGAGCGCGATTCTGAGAGGGCGCGCGAACATCGGCGCCTCGACCGGCAGCCAGGCCGCGGGCGTCATGTCTATCGCCCTCGCGAGATTGTTAGCTCTTGCCCAGGGCGGCATGAGCAGCGGCTAAACGCGCGACGGGCACGCGGAACGGTGAGCAGGAGACATAATCGAAGCCCATATCGTGACAGAGCTGAACGGAGCGAGGCTCGCCTCCGTGTTCGCCGCAGATTCCGATCTTCAGCTTCGGGCGCACGCGCCGTCCGTCTTCGACAGCGATCCTGATGAGGCGGCCAACGCCGACCGCATCGAGCACCTGAAACGGATCGTCGGCAAAGATACCACGTTCGAGGTACGCAGGAAGGAAACGGCCGGCATCATCGCGGCTCAGTCCATACGTCGTCTGTGTAAGATCGTTTGTTCCGAACGAGAAGAACTCCGCGGACCCCGCGATCGCGTCGGCCGTCAGCGCTGCCCGCGGGAGCTCGATCATCGTGCCGATGAGGTGGTGGATGGTCTCGCCCATCGCGCCGAGGACCTGCTCGGCGCTTTCCTGGAGGATTGCTCGCTGATCGTCGAACTCGGTTACACTCGAGACGAGTGGGATCATGATCTCCGGCCTGACGTCGATGCCCCGTCGCGCCGCACGCACGGCAGCTTCGAAAATCGCCCGTCCCTGCATCTCGGTGATCTCGGGGAACGTGATCCCAAGTCGGCAGCCACGATGCCCGAGCATCGGATTCGTCTCACGGAGCGACTCGACGATTCGACCGAGGTCTGCACGTCGGAGGCCGAGAGTGCGCGCGAGCAGCTTGCTCTCTTCGCCTCCATGCGGAAGAAATTCGTGCAATGGCGGGTCGAGCAGGCGAATCGTAACCGGGTATCCGTTCATCGCTTCGAAGATTCCCTCGAAGTCCGAGCGTTGCATCGGCAGGAGCTTCGCCAGGGCACGCCGGCGGCCGGCGGCGTCCCGGGCGACGATCATCTCCCGCATGGCAGTGATGCGGTCGCCCTCGAAGAACATGTGCTCGGTGCGGCATAATCCGATGCCCTCGGCTCCGAACCCGCGCGCGATGCGAGCGTCGCGTGGAGTGTCGGCGTTTGCTCGCACGCGCATTGTCCTGACCTCGTCCGCCCAGCCGAGCAGCTCCGCATACGATTGATACACGGGGGCGGAGGAGCTTTGCAGATCGCCGGTTGTCACTCTCACGATCTCGCTCGGAACCGTGGGCAGATTGCCGGCAAAGACCCGTCCGGTTGCGCCGTCCAGCGTCAGCCAGTCGCCTTCGGATATCTCCGTGCCGTTTACCGCAAAGCTGCGATGCTCGAGGTCCACCTCGATGTCCTTGCAGCCGACGATTGCGCACTTTCCCATTCCGCGCGCGACAACCGCTGCGTGGCTGGTCATTCCGCCGCGAGCTGTAAGCACTGCGCGGGCGGCGACAATTCCGGCAAAGTCTTCCGGCGTGGTCTCGTCACGCACGAGTATCACGTGCTCGCCCGCGGCCGCACGCGTCTCGGCGCTATCGGGATCGAACACCGCGATTCCGCTCTCCGCACCCGGACTCGCAGGCAGCCCGGTGCAAAGTGGAACCGCGTGAACTGACGGATCGATGATAGGATGCAGGAGCTGGTTGAGCTGTCCCGCCGGAACGCGCCTGACCGCCTCGTGCCTGTCGATGAGTCCTTCATTGACCATGTCACGAGCTATGCGAACCGCCGCGGCAGCGGTGCGCTTTCCCGTACGGGTCTGAAGAAGAAAGAGTTTCCCGCGCTCGACCGTGAACTCGAGGTCCTGCATGTCGGTATAGTGCTTTTCCAGCCTGGCCTGAGTTTCGATCAGCTCGGTGTACGCCGCGGGGAGCCGCTCGGCCATTTCCGAGATCGCCAGCGGAGTTCTGATGCCCGCGACGACATCCTCTCCCTGCGCGTTTACGAGGAATTCTCCGTAAAACTTCCGCTCACCGGTCGATGGATCGCGTGTGAAGGCAACACCGGTGCCGGAGTCATCGCCGAGATTTCCAAATACCATGGACACGACGTTAACCGCCGTCCCGAGGTGTTCGGGGATGTTGTTCACCTTCCTGTAGTCGCGCGCTTTTTTCAGGGTCCACGACTTCCAGACCGCTTCGATCGCACCCCACAGCTGCACTGTTGGATTCGTCGGAAACGACGCGTCCGTGCGATTGCGCACGAGCGACTTGTATTCCTCGACGAGGTTGCGCAGTGCGTCTTCGCTGAGCTCCGAGTCACTGGTCGCGCCCGTAGTCATACGTCGTGCTTTCAGTAGATGCTCGAAGTCGCTTCCCGGGACGCCGAGGACGACGTCGGAGTACATCTGGATGAACCGGCGGTACGAATCGTAAGCGAAGCGCGCACTGTTGCTGAGCCTGGCCAGCCCTTCGGTTGTCCGATCGTTCAGGCCGAGATTGAGAATGGTTTCCATCATCCCGGGCATGGAGACCGGCGAGCCCGAGCGAACGGAAACAAGCAATGGATTGGCGGGATCTCCGAGCCGCCGCCCCGTTGCCTCTTCGAGGCGAGCCAGATTGCCGTCCACCTGGGCGCGCAATCGATCGGAATACTTACCGTCACGGAGGAAGTCGATGCACTCCGAGCACGCAATCGTGAACCCTGCCGGAACGGGCACACCGAGGTTCGTCATCTCGGCGAGATCGGCTCCCTTTCCTCCAAGCACGCTCTTCATGTCGCGCGTGCCTTCCGCGGCGCCGTTGCCGAAAAAGAAAACGGATTGGGTCATGCTGTCAGCAGCCGCAGCCGAATCGAAGCTTCTCGGGATCAGTCGGAGGCGGAGTTGGATAGTCCCCCGAGAAACAGGCGTGACAGAACCCGTTCGGGCCGTTAGGCACCGACTCGAGCATTCCTTCGAGAGAGAGGTAGCCGAGCGTATCCACCTCGAGGGTGCGGGCAATGTCATCTACCTCGAGATTGGCGGCAATGAGCTCGTCGCGATTGGGCGTGTCGATTCCGTAATAGCACGGGCCCGTAATGGGCGGAGAGCTGACGCGCATGTGAACCTCGCGCGCACCGGCTGCGCGAACCATCGCTACGAGTCCCTTCGTTGTCGTGCCACGCACAATTGAATCATCCACCATTACGACGCTTTTCCCATCGAGCACCTCGCGGACCGCGTTGTACTTCACCTTCACCTTTGCGTCGCGGCCGGCTTGTGTCGGCTGAATGAAGGTGCGGCCGACGTAATGATTGCGAATCAAGGCGAGCTCGAACGGCAACTTTGATTCCTCGGCGTATCCAAGGGCAGCCGAATTGGATGAATCCGGAACACTGAAGACAAGCTCTGCGCCCGGAGCAGGGCATTCGCGCGCAAGTCGGCGCCCCAGAGCACGGCGCGCGCGGTCTACCGATCCGCCAAACACCCTGCTGTCGGGCCGCGCGAAATACACGTACTCGAAGACGCACTTGCGGCTCTCCCGCTTCGGAAGCGGGAAGGATGATCTTGTTCCGTCCGCGTCGACGGCCACGATTTCGCCGCGCTCGAGCTCGCGAAGAACGGTTGCTCCAACAATGTCGAGGGCGCAGGTCTCGGATGCGAAAACAATCGACTCACCGAGCTTTCCCATCACGAGCGGTCGCCAGCCTCGGGGATCGCGTGTTGCGAGCAGCGTCTCGCCGATCATCACGACCAGTGAGTAAGCCCCTTCCACATCGCATAGCGCATCGGCCAGACGCTCTTCGGGTTTCCCGGCCGAAGAGCGCGCGATCCGATGCACCAGAACCTCGGAGTCCATCGTCGATGTGAAAATCGCGCCGGTTTCAACGAGATCGTGTTTGAGCTCCGTGGCGTTCGTCAGATTGCCGTTGTGTGCGAGAGCGACATACCCATCGCGCACGCGCGCAAGAACCGGCTGTGCATTCTCGATTGTCGATGAGCCCGCCGTGCTGTAGCGGGTGTGACCGATAGCCAGGTCGCCCGCCAGACGTGCGACATCCATCGCCTCGAATCCTTCAGAGACCAGACCCATCGTCTTCGACGCGCGCGCGCCTGTAACTCTGTCGAGCGCAACAATGCCCGCCGATTCCTGTCCACGGTGCTGAAGGGAATACAGCCCGAGATGTGTTATCTCAGCAGCTTTGGGGTGGGCGTAAATGCCAAAGATTCCGCACATCGTCAGACGCCTGCCATGACAGGCTCCGGCGCCGCGTCGGACGCAAGCGCCGGCCGCGACATGATCTCCGGTATCGCGTTGTGGTAGGCGTCGGAGAGCGCGTTCACATCCGCCCTCAGCACGTCGTCGCCAATCGCGATACGAAATCCCGCATCCGGACGCGTGACGCTACCAATCTCTCGAGCGGGCACGCCGTGCGAGAAGGCAATTCGCAGCACGGCTTCCACGGAGATCGTCGTGAGAACGAATCGCGCCTGCGCCTCGCCAAACAAAGCCGCACGCGGAGGAATCCCGTTGGCCGATCCGAGATTGACGTCGATACCATGCGGGCGGTCGCGATTCGCGACGCAGCACTCTGCGAGCGCCACGGCAAGGCCACCGTCGCTGCAATCGTGCGCAGATGCGACGAGCCCGGCAGCAATGCATTCGAGAAGCGCTTCGATGGCGGCGCGCTCCGCCTCGAGATCGCACGCTGGTGGACGACCGGCTACAACACCGTGTATGCACGCGAGATACTCGCTGCCCCCGAGCTCGGCCGTGCACTCACCGAAGAGGACGATATGGTTTCCTTCGCCGCGGAACGTCGCTCGCGTGGCGTGAGCGATGTCGCTCAGCAGGCCGACCATTCCGATTACCGGAGTCGGGTAGACTGCGCCGGCGGGACTCTCATTATAGAGTGACACATTGCCGCCGGTGACAGGCGTCGAGAGGATCGTGCAGGCCTCGCCTATTCCCGCTATGGCTTCGCGCAGCTGAAAGAAGACTTCCGGCCTTCTCGGATTGCCGAAGTTCAGACAGTTAGTGATTGCCATCGGACGTCCGCCGCTGGCCGCGACGTTGCGCGCAGCTTCGGCCACGGCGAGACGCCCGCCCATTCTCGGGTCGAGATAAACATAGCGGCCGTTGCCGTCGGTCTTGAGCGCGAGGCCTTTTCGCGTTCCGCGCACGCGGATGACTGCTGCGTCGCCGCCCGGGCCAACGACCGTGTTCGTGCGAACCGTCGAGTCGTACTGGCGATAAGCCCAGGCTTTGCTGGCGATCGTCGGCGACGCGAGAAGCTGCAGCAGAGTCCATGAGCGATCGCTCTCCTCCGGAAGCTCCGCGATTGCGTCGACGTCAACGGCGCGCAACGAGGCAATCTCCGGGTCTTCGCGTGCGGGCGGCGAGTAACGCGGGCAGTCGGTGACGAGCCGCGATCCGGGGAACTCAGCGACGATCCGCTCGCCCTCCTTTACGCGATAGACCGGCTCGGCAATGACCTCTCCGATCACCTCCGCTTCCAGATCCCATCTTGCAAGTATCGCCGTGACTTCGTCTTCTCGGCCGCGCAGTGCGACGACGAGCATGCGCTCCTGGGATTCGCTCAGCAGAATCTCATATGGAGTCATGCCTGTCTCACGCACGGGGACCTTCGTGACGTCGATCACCACTCCGACTTCCCCGCGCTCGGCCATCTCCGCCGAGGAGGACGTGAGGCCGGCTGCTCCCATGTCCTGGATGGCTACGATATTTCCGCTTGCGATGAGCTCGAGGCTCGCCTCGAGAAGAAGCTTCTCGGTGAACGGGTCGCCCACCTGGACACGCGGCCGCTTTGCGTCGCTGGCCTCAGAGAGATCTTCCGAAGCGAAGGATGCTCCATGAATTCCGTCGCGACCCGTGCGGGCTCCTACCGCCATTATCGGGTTGCCGACCCCCTCGGCCTTTGCTCGAATCAGATCTTTCTCGTGCACCAGCCCGACGCACATCGCATTGACGAGAGGGTTGGTCTCGTAGGCGGGATCGAATACGATCTCGCCGGCGACGGTCGGAATACCGACGCAGTTTCCGTAGTCGCCAATTCCCTTTACGACGCCCGAAAAAAGGTATCGCACTCGCGCGCTTTCGAGAGATCCGAAGCGCAGCGAGTTGAGCATTGCCACCGGGCGTGCTCCCATCGTGAAGACGTCGCGAAGAATTCCACCGACGCCGGTTGCGGCTCCCTGGTAGGGCTCAACGGCCGAGGGATGATTGTGCGACTCGATCTTGAAAGCGACGGCCATGCCGTCACCAATCGAGATCACTCCGGCGTTCTCGCCCGGACCCTGGAGCACCTGGCGACCCTGGCTGGGGAGCTCTCCGAGCCATGCCCGCGAGTGCTTGTATCCGCAGTGCTCGCTCCACATCAGGCTGAAAACGCCCAGCTCGGTGAAGTTGGGGTCCCGTTCCAGGAGCTCGACGATGCGTTCGTATTCATCGGGCCGCAGGCCGTGCGCCGCGACGACCTCGGGTGTCACCGGGGTATCCCGCAGCGCGACGGTCACGCGGCCGCCTCCACGAATCCACGAAAGACTCCCCGGCCGTCTTCGGAGCCGAGCAGGAGGTTCATCGCCCGGTCGGGATGCGGCATGAGGCCCAGCACGTTA
>JALYJX010000157.1 GCA_030775065.1 Gemmatimonadota bacterium
GTACAGAGACGGATCATCGCCTATTACGCGGAGCTCCTCGCGATTCAGGCTCGCCCGGTGCACCAGAGGCCCGTGTGGCGTAAGCCTGTCCGTCCGCCCGAGGCCGTAACCGTGGAAACAACGCCAGCCGAGTCCGCCGTCCCCACTGCCTGAAATTTTGGCTGTCCGGGCGATACCACGTCCCGACAGCAAATCAAGATCGTCATCTACCTGAGCTCGCCCTAAACCCGACCGTTACCACTGTCTGGAACCATGGTGATCGCTGAATGATGCCGGTCGTGACAGTAAAAGGCGTTACCAAGCGATTCGGATCGATCGTCGCCGTCGATGATCTTTCAATGTCCGTGGGCCGCGGCGAGATCGTCGCGTTGCTGGGCCCCAACGGCGCCGGAAAATCCACGCTGATAAGACTGATCGTCGGGCTGATCAAGCCCGATGAGGGCGATATCGAGCGGATTATCGCCCGGGCCGACGGAAGACCGCGTGGACTGCTGGGCTATCTGCCGGAGGAGCGCGGGCTTTATCAGGACATGCCAATTCTCCGCACGCTGACCTACTTCGGCAGCTTGCACGGAATGCCTTCGCGACAGGCTACCGAAGAGGCTCGCGGCTGGCTCGAACGTTTGGGATTGGACGCTCGCGGCGCTGAAAAAGTGAAGGCGCTCTCCAAGGGTAACCAGCAAAAGGTCCAATTCGTCGCATCCATACTTCACCGTCCGCCTCTCGCAATACTCGATGAGCCTTTCTCGGGGCTCGACCCCCTCAATCAGGAGCTGTTTCTTCAGCTGATCAAGGAGCTGCGCGACTCCGGCACGACCGTGATCCTGAGCGCGCACCAGATGACGCTTGTCGAGCGACTCGCGGACAGAGTGTTGCTGATGAGCCGTGGGCGCGAAGTTCTTCATGGATCGATCCCTGAGCTCAGGAAACGCTGGCATGTCGGCGATCGCCTCGTGATCGGATCCGCCAACGCGCTCGAGTCGGCTTTTCTCGAGCGGATGGAGGCAGTCGAAGCTGTGGAGAGCCGCGCCGATGGTGAAGTCCGACTGCGTCTCAAGCCCGGAGCAGCGATCTCAGATCTCCTTCGCGCGGTGGGCGAGCGGATGGAGGTCACGTACATCCGGTCGGAAACAGCCACCCTCCACGAGATCTATGTGCGCACGGTCGAGGCCGACCTCGAGGCCGCATCGATTGTCGAGGGCGACGCAGCGTGAGTGAGTGGCCGTCCCGACTGCTGGTCGCGCGCTGGGAATTCATGCGCTTCGTAAAGCCGAATCAGCTGGCCGTTTCTTTCGCAATCATGCTGCTGATGGGCGCAGTCGGGTATGGTGTGGCTCGATGGGCGCAGCGCTCCAATTCCCGGCCGAACACCGTTGCCGTGATCGGCGGCTCCGCCCTTGGCATGGATCGGCCACATTCGGTCGATAAGATCTCGTTCATGCCGGCACCATCGTCGCGGCTCGATTCGCTCAGATCGGCGCTTACCGCGCGCACGATCGACGGGATTCTCATTCTGGAGTCAGCAGACTCCGCGCGCCTGATCGTGAGACGAAGTCCTCCATGGAAGCGGGCACTCGACACGCACCTGGCCGGAGCGCGACAGCGATTGCGGCTGGAGGAGGCCGGGCTCGCTCCCGGGACTCTGGCATCCATGCTCGCACCTGTTGCTGTAACGACGGAGTTTCAGAGCGGCAACGACGGTCGGGCGGCACGCATCGTAGCCTTTGCGGCCGTCGGCCTCGTCTTGTACGGTGTCTTTACATCGATGGCCTACATCCTCGTGAGCGTCACCGCCGAGAAGCAGCTCCGCGTGACTGAGCAGGTTATTTCGGCAATCTCTCCGCAGACGTGGATTGACGGAAAGATCCTCGGCATATCAGGTGTTGCGCTTGTGAACGTTCTTCTCTTCCTGGCCGGCGGCGTCCTGTGGGTATTTGGCAGGTCTATCGGCACCGGGGCTGGGTTTTCGCTTGGAACCGCTGAGCCCGCTGCGATTCTGTGGATCATTCTGTTCGCGCTCCTTGGCTTTGTTTTCTGGCTTTCGCTCTTTGGAGCTGTTGCCGCGACGATCGACGATCCCAATACGTCGACTCGCGGGCCCCTGATGTTCCTTCCGGCGTTTTTTTCGGTCGCTGGACTTCTTGTCCCGTCGAATCCTGATTCGGTATTTGCGCGCACCGCCGGCTTGTTTCCTCTCACTTCATCGGCGGTGATGCCCGCGCGTGTAGCCTTGACCGAGGTCGCGGTGTGGGAGCTACTGTTGTCCGCGGGGCTGCTGTTGGCCAGCGCCTTATTTGCAAGGCGGGCCGCGGGGAAAGTGTTCTCCGTCGCAATGCTGATGTACGGAAAGGAACCGACTTGGAGCGAGGTCAGGCGGTGGGTTCGGGAGAGCTAGCCCGACGTCGCCGCATCAGCGCACGAGCGGCAGCAGCAGCTTGATCATCGTGACGATCACGATCACCCCCACGACGTCGACGACTATACCGTAGCGCATCATCTGCTTGAGCGGGATGTATCCGGAGCCATACACGATTGCGTTACATGGTGTCGACACCGGGAGCATGAATCCAAGGCTGGCCCCCATCGTTGCTCCAAGAGCGGGCTCCACGGGATCAACTCCGGCCGCACGCGCGATCGAGATCACGACCGGCACGATCATGTTGGCTGAAGCGGTGTTCGATGTGACCTCCGACAAAATCACTGCGAGGATTGTCGACGCGATGAGCAGGCCCGTTCCGCCGCTCGACGGGAGATACCCGAGCAGAGTCGTCCCCAGAGTCTCGGCGAGGCCGGTCTTGAAGGAGAGGACGCCGAGCGCAAATCCTCCCCCGTACAGGAGAACTATTCCCCAGTCGATCCTTGCGGCTTCGCGCCAGGTGATCGCCTTGCCCTGCTGGTTGCCAGGCAAAATGAAAAGCAGGCACGCGCCGACGAGCGCCGCCACCCCTTCCGGGATCCGGGAGGCAAGCGCCTGGTATTGCGGACTGGTATCACCGTACAGGAGTGCGAGCACCCCCGGCAGGACCCAGAGAAAAACCGTTACGCAAAACGCGAACACGGTGGATTTCTCTCCAGTCGACCAGGCGCCGCGCCTTTCGTGCTCGCGCTCGAGCATGCTGGCACTTTCCGCCACTCCCGCGTGCATGCCCGTTGCCGCGTTGCGAAAAATGAAGAACACGGTACCGAGCAACACGATCACGGTCGGAACGCCGATCAGCATCCACTTGAAGAATGGAAGCTCGGCGCCGGTGAGCTGCCGGATGAATCCCAGACCGATGACGTTCGGGGGAGTCCCGATTGGAGTCGCCAGTCCGCCTACGGATGCGGCGAAGGCGGTCATCAACATGAGAGCCATCGCGTAACGCGGGTCGAGGCTTCGTCCGTCGCGCCTGGCCGAGTCGGCCATGAAACTGAGGATGGCCATGCCGATGGCGTACATCATCGCCGTCGTGGCGGTATTCGAGATCCACGCCGAGATCGCCGCGGTGACGGCGCCGAACGCAAAGAGAATCCGCATAGGGCTCGCGCCAACGATGCGGAGAGAGAGCACGGCGTACGCAACCCGGCGGTCGAGTCCGTGCAGCATGATCGCCTTGGCGAGCATGAACGACCCGATGAAGAGGAACATCAACGGGTCGGCGAACGGAGCGAACACGTCACGTGCCGGAGCGACGCGCATCACGACGCAGGCAGCGGATCCGATGAGCGCCGTCACCGGCATTGGCAGCGCTTCGGTGATCCAGAGGATCACCACGGCGGCCATGATGGCTGCGAGGCGGTGAGCCTCGGGGCTCAGTCCGCCAAGAGGCGCGAAAAGAAGAGAGAGAAAGGCGAGGAGAGCGAGCAGACTTCCGAGGTGGCCGCGCTCGGCGCTCGAATCAGCTCGCTTGAGTCCTTCGATCTCCTGCGTGGCGCCTGTACGTTCGGTCATGGCGGGCCACACTACCGTGGCCCGCGCGCGCGGTCAAGCTATGGCTCGCATCCGCGGTGGATCGCGGAAAGACCCGCGATCGGTCCGCTACTGTGCGATTATCCGCTCTTTCGAATCCTGACGTGACCGTTGCCTGTCGAGAATTTGATGCGCCGGCCGCCGTTCCCGATCTTTCCCTCGACGCGACGCGAGCTCCATCGGTCACCCATCTGCATCGGAAAATCGGTCTCGAAGTTCCTGTACGCGACGTTCGCCTCGACGACCGCTGAGAAATTGGATGGCACCCTCAGCTCGATCGAGCCGTTTCCGGTGCTGAACTCCATGTTTTCGGCGCTCCTCAGCGATGCCATGTCGACGTCGATACTGCCGTTGCCCGAGCTCGCCGAAACGGGACCCATTGACGTTGAAACCGTGATGTCGCCGTTGCCGGTGCTTGCTTCGACTTCACCGCCGGCGCGCTCGACTTCCAGGTCACCGTTGCCCGACGAAGCGCTCACCCGGCCGGTTGCTCCGATGACGGTGACTTCCCCGTTCCCCGAGCTCGCCCTGACCTCTGCGCCCGTGTTTCTCACCTCAACCGTTCCATTGCCAGTGGCTGCGACGAGGTTGATACCTCTCGGCAGCTCGACAACGAAATCCACCTTCCCCGCGCGACGCTCTCTCCGGTCTCGCGAGTCGGAATCGGAGTCGTAGCCCCTCGCGTCGCAGCGGACCGTTTGGGGCCAGATGGCGCACACAGTGACATTCGCGCCGTCGCGGCGGACATCGAACCTGACGTCGCTATCAGACCCGGAATCGAAGCCTCGACTCGCCGACACGACGACATTTCTGCCCGACGTCTGGCGAACCTCTATTGCGCCCCTCAGGTTCCGGACGCGGAACCATGCGCCGGCAGCGACCGGGCCGTTGAATACCTGGTTGGAGCCCTGGGATGTAATCTGCGATGCGGCAGGCGTCGGGCTGATCGTGAATGCAGCGAGAACTACAGCCAGAACTTGTAGCGTCATTGACGGACCTCGGTGATGGATTCTTGTACTGGGTCCGACAAGCAAGCCATCAGGATGGTTTGAATCGGATATTCCAGTGGGGCCTCCGCTCGCGGACCAGCCGCTTCGGGACGTAGACACCCGACGGCTCAGTTGCCTGCGAAAATGTAACGTCTGGCGTGCACCGGGATTCCCAGCTTTCTTCCTTCACGGAATGGAAAGCTTCGTCACTACTGTTGCGCTCATTGGCATCGTCATCGTCGTTGCGTCGCTTCTGTCGGGAGCGATCGAACGGACCGGCCTTCCCCTTGTTCCGATCTTTCTCGTCCTTGGCGTTGCGCTCGGGCCGTGGGGATTCGGAATTACCGATGTAGGGTTCCATTCTCCCGCACTTCATGCGCTTGCCATGCTCGGGCTCGCGCTATTGCTCTTCAGCGACGCAGTCACAATCGATACGAAGCAGCTGCGGAAGCGGCGGTTCATGTTGTGGAGGCTTCTCGGACCGGGTACGGTCGCGCCGGCAATCCTCACCGCTCTCGCTGCATGGGCGCTGCTCGACCTGCCGGGACCGGCCGCCGCGATACTCGGCGCGGCTCTCGCATCAACCGATCCGGTTCTCCTCCGCACCGTGCTGAGGTCGAAGGCACTCCCGGAAGGGCCGCGAACGGCGCTGCGTCTCGAGACGGGGATGAATGATGTCGTGCTGCTTCCGATCGTCATTCTCTCGATGCTGCTGCTGCCGGTGCGCGGCGAAGTTCTCGCGGCGAGTGCGGCAAGCGGAACGGAGGTCGGCCGCAGCATCATCGGACTTTTTGTGCTGGGTCCCGGACTCGGCGCGCTCGTTGGCTGGGTTGGAATTTCGGCGCTCGCCTACGTTCGGTCACGCACGGGGGTACGGCGCGACTACGAATCCCTCTACGCCCTTGGTCTCGCCTTCACGAGCTTCGCTGTTGCGGAAGCTGTTGGCGGAAGCGGGTTCGTCGCGGCCTTCGTGGCCGGACTCGTCGTGGCTTCGAGGGACATCGAGCTTTGCGACTGCTTCCTGGAGTACGGCGAAGCGACCGCCGAAATGCTGCTCCTCCTCACGTTCGTGGCGCTCGGCATGTCGCTGATCTGGCTCGGCCTCGGCATTCTCGACTGGCGCGTCGTCCTGTTCGCCGTGATCGCTCTCATCGTGCGGCCGCTTGTGCTTTACCCGGTTCTCGGCGGGGTGAAGCTGAGCGATCGTGATCGGCGTCTGGTCGCCGCTTTCGGACCGCGTGGGTTGAGCTCGCTTCTTCTCGCGCTGCTGCCCGTGTTCGCGGGAATCACCGGCGGGGAACGGGTATTCATGCTCACTTCCGTCGTGGTACTCCTCTCAGTGGTGGTGCACGGCGGCGTGACCGCGTTCTTCCTTCGCGCCAGTGCGCCGGCTGCTCGCGAGATGAGCACGACTGCAGCCGGCGAGGCCGACATCGCTCAGCCGGAGGTGCTCCTTCCACTCAGCCGTGCCGGAGCGCGCACCGCGCCAGCAGACGATCGAATCACCATTGATGATCTGAAGGCACTGGAAGCAAGAGGCGAGGACGTGGTGATCGTGGATGCTCGGGCGAGCCGCAACTACGATGGGGATCCTCTCATTGCGCGCGGTGCGGTTCGGGTGCGACCGGACGACCCGGTGCGCGACGCGACGGAGCAGCGCCTCTCAAAGCACGCTACGCTGGTGATCTATTGTGCTTGACACGACGAAGCCACGAGCGCCCGTGTGGTGCTCCAGCTTCGAAAGGCAGGATGGCCGAAAGCACGCGCGCTCGTCGGTGGCTGGCGCGCATGGCTCGACGCCGATCTTCCGACCGAGCCCAGGTCAGAGCAAGTCGCCCACTGAGGGCCCCGCACCGCTGCCACGCGGTGCGGTGGCCCTCTATTTAGGGCGCGAGAGCAATCTGTCCGCGAATTTCGCCACCCGGGAAGTCGCCCGGCCCGGTATTGGTGGGAGCGACTCCATTATTCGTGTGTACGTTGACGTAAGTGTCACCACTCCGCATCAGCGAGATCAGCGCATCGAACGATAGGCCGAGGGGTGATACGTATGTTGCCCGCGTCACCGAACCGCTTATCGGCGGATTGCTGACGGCGGTACCGGAGAAGATGCCGAAGGCGACTGGACAATCGCACTCAGTCCCGCCAACGTGGATATGGGAGGCGAAGACGTTGTCCGCGCCCGTCATGGTGACGTTCCAGCTCAGCGTGTTCCCGTCCGCCGAAAGGGTAAACGTCGCACTACCGGTGGCGGGAGTCGTCCGTGGAGTGGGTCGTTCACTCGCTCCATTGAGAGTTGCGGTAAAAGTTTGGGCTCTCGGAGCGGTCCCGTTGTCGTCGTCCTCATCGCACGCGGCGACAAGGGCTAACGTCACGACTGACAAGGCAAACAATCTCGAGCGGGTCATCGATCCTCCCTTGGAGCGGTGGAAAAAACAGAAGGGACGTGGGATCTACTCGACATTGACCGTCCCTTTCATGAACGTGTGTGGAACGCAGTGATAGTTGAAGACGGTTCCCGTCGGGTCATCGAACGTGCGCGTGAACGCGGCTCCCACCTGAATCGATGGTGAATCCCAGATTCCCGTGTCGGATGTGGACGTGTGGGAGTCGGAGCCGGCGTTTTCGCAATTGACCCAGCTGACTTTGGTGCCACGCTTGACTGTTATCTGGTCGGGAATAAAGGTGTAGTTCCGGATCAGGATGACGACGGTACCTGCCGCCGCAGTCGGGATCGTGCATTCGCCGGCTAGCGGCAGCGGGCCGGTTGCCGTCTTCTCGGAGAAGCAGCTCGCCAGAGGGATACTGGCCAAGGCGACAGTCGCGAACGCCGTCAGGGTAGCGGTCTTTCGCGAGCGGAATTGCCAGCTCACCGTGTTATTCCGCATCGAAGTTTCGCCCCTGACACGTATTGTTGTCTGCTGCTTTGCGGCGGCCGCGTAAAGGCCCGTGCGGCGAACAGTAGAACGTGGGCCGCCCTTAAAACCACCGGTGCAAGGCGAGCGAACCGTTCGGGGCGGCGAACAACGGGTCAGCGCAGGCGGCGGTAGTCAAGAGCAGCGGGTCGCGGTTCGCGGTTAGCGGGTTGCGGTTAGCGGGTTTGCGGTAGCCAGCAGCGGGTAGCGGCTGGCGCGTGACGGCCAACGGGCACGGGTAACGGCTTAAGCGCAACGGGGTATCTTGGAAAGGAGTGAGAATCCCCTTAACGGAGGTGCGCAAGCAATGACCCTGACTGGTGCGTGCAGGATCCTGGTTCCCGTGGCGCTCACGGCTCTCGCCTGTTCCGACACGAGCGGGCCTGGCGAGACCATCACGTCACTTCCCCGCCCCCTCAC
>JALYJX010000158.1 GCA_030775065.1 Gemmatimonadota bacterium
GTATTGGAGGGTCGTCTGGAAGAGAGTGTGGAGCATGTGGAAACCGGTTTTGTCGGCGGCGAACCAAGTACGCATCCTTTTCATGCCCCCGAACGGGCGTACGGCAATGCGGCCGTCCGGCTCGCGGCTCCACGGACATCCCCAGTGTTCCAGTTGGAGCAGCTCCTGGGGTGCTTCCTTGACGAAAGCCTCCACAGCGTCTTGATCGCTGAGCCAATCTCCGCCCGAGATCGTATCGTACGCGTGTTCGTCGAGGCTGTCGTCAGGGGCGACCACTCCCGCGGCGCCTCCCTCGGCCGAAACCGTGTGGCTGCGCATCGGATACACCTTGGAAATCACGGCGATGCTGAGGCGCGGGTTGGTCTCCACGATGGCAATTGCGGCGCGCAACCCCGCCCCGCCGCCGCCCACCAGCAAGACGTCATGAGAGGGGCTCATGGCCCGTTTCTCCTCACCGACTGTGCAGAGCTACTCGGCCCACTGCCGCTCATCCACCAGGACCTTGCCGTCGTGACGGACCACCTTGCGACTCATGCTGCCGTCGTGATACTCGTGACGGATGCTGCGGCAGCCGCAGGCATAGTCCAGCTCCTCAGTGAGCAATGCATCATCGTCCCGATCCTGGTAGCTCTCTGCATCCGCGATCCGCCCGCATGGCGCCTGTTGGCCCTTCAAGCTGGTGCTATTGCTAGCCATCGTCTGTCTCCTTTGCTGGATCGAGCCAACCGCTCGCTCTATCATCTATCTCGGGATGGAAGTGCACAAGGACTCGATTACCATCTGAATTCAGGGCCGGTCCGGGAATGGCAAGGCGACCCGCAGTCCACTCACCAGGGGGCGGAGAGCCTGGAAGTCCCGATCTCGCGTGACTACCACCCACCCGTGCTCCCGTGCCTGCACGGCCAGAAGCGCGTCATTCTGCCGACTCGCGCTCAGTCCCGCCGTCCCGCTCCGAGCGAGGATCGCACCGGTACGACGCCACGCCGCAGTCGAAGGGGCAACAACTCGCCCACGCCGCTCAAACGCTTCGAGGAACACTGCGTCAAGCACTCGCCGCGCTTTCTCGGTCCGCGCCCCCGCCATCAGCTCCGCAGCAACGATGCTCGAGAGCACTGTCGACGGCAGTGCCCAGTTGAGAAACGCCTTCAGTCGATCCAGGTCCAGTGGTTGGCGGAGGGCGTCAACGAAGACGTTCGTGTCGAGGGTGTAGATCAACCAGCGCGGCGGATCGGCTCGATGCTGGCCAGCCCGCCGACCGCCACGAGCTGATCCAGCGCCTGGAACACCTCGGTGCGGAACACGACGAGATCCAGTGCCGCGTCCACCGCCGCCGTCTCGGTGTCGGTGCCGAGGGCAGCCTTCGCGATGTCGAGCTTGCGCTGATCCATCAGCATGTTCTTGCGCTTCATCACGCGATTTCTCTTGGCCATCGGTGGCTCGAAAGAGGAGAGTCGCAAGCTACCGGTCTATACAGCTAAACACAAGCTCGAAGCTGTATCGAACCAGCGGGCGCAACGATCAGGGATTCGGCGGACGCGGCGGTGGTGGTAGCAGAATAGAGGGCCCCGGTAGCGCGGCAGGACGGGGAGAACGCGGGCCGCCGAGCGCCCAACTCCACTCGATGACAAGCGGGGCATCGAGGAACTCCGCGGGGAAAATGCCGCCGTACAGACGCTGATCGCGCGTCATGCCCACCAGAGGCCAAAGCTGCGAGAGGTCGAGGCGTTCGTCTGGATCGCGCTGCCAGACAATCACCTGAGGGTTTGTGATTCTTTCCAGGTCCTCGGGGGTCACGAGATACCAGCCTTGGGGTGCAAGCGTTGCGTCAGCGTGGCGGCCAATGGTTGTCAGGCTGGTGGCCTGGGGAAATGCGAACACACGCTGTACGCGGGCGGAACTGCGGTCGTCCCACGACAAGAGGTGCGGCCAGTATCGGGTACGCCCACCGCCTTCGCGTGCGCCCGGGTACACGGGGACTGCGGCCGCGGCTCTGGTGACGCGGGCGACGCGGGACCAGGCAGCAAGCGCGAGGGCGACAACGCCGACTGCGACTATCGCGAGTATCGCGCGGACAAAAGACCTCAATAGAGTAGTTTCCTCCCGTCAGATTATTGATTGGTAGCGATGCGACAGGCTCTCAATCAACGCGGATGGATCAGGAGCACTCCGCGTCGCCCGCTCGATGATCGCCGCAGCCGTGTAACGCTGCCCATGCCGGTGAACATGCTCGCCGAGCCAAGTGCGGAGCGTGCGAAAATCACCCCCCGCAAACGCCTCCTCCAACGGGCCGATCTCTCGCTCGGCCGCCGAGAATAGCTGCGCCGCATAAACGTTGCCCAATGTGTACGTCGGGAAGTACCCGATCAGCCCGTCCGCCCAGTGTATGTCCTGGAGACATCCGGTCCTGTCATCCGGCGGCGTGATTCCAAGGCGTCGCTGGTAAAGCTCTGACCATGCCCCGGGGAGATCGGCTGCAGGCAAATCGCCCGCAAGCAGCGCGCGCTCGAGGTCGAACCGAACCATGACATGCAGATTGTACGTCACCTCGTCGGCCTCGATGCGGATGAGGCCTGGCTTCACGCGATTGACTGCCTTTCGAAACCCTTCCAGCGGGACGTCGTGCAGCGCCTCTGGAAAAGAACCCTGAAGCTGCGGATAGAAATGCCGCCAGAAGCCGTGACTCCGCCCAACGTAATTCTCCCACATGCGCGACTGCGACTCGTGGATGCCGAGCGACACGGCCTCACCCATGGGCGTTCCGTAGTGCTCACGATCGAGACCCTGGTCGTACAGCGCATGCCCGCACTCATGCAGAAGCGCAAATAATCCACGTGCGAAATTGTTCGGGAAGTACCGCAGACCGATGCGCACGTCGCCGGGCCCGATCATCGAGCAGAACGGATGCTGGCTGACGTCGAGGCGTCCGCCTTCCGAATCGAAACCGATCGCCGCGGCGACTCCCTCGATGAACAGCCGCTGATTCTCGAGCGGAAATTCCCTCTTGAGAACATCATCGGGCTCAGGTGGCGACATTTCGCGAAGCGACGCGAGCAGCGGAACGAGGTCCGCCTCGAGGCGCGTGAACAGCGGCGAGACGCGATCTGTCGTCATCCCTGGCTCGTAGTCCTCGAGCAGCCCATCGTACCGCTCTCCGACCCAGCCAACGGCATCGGCCTTCTCCCGCGCCAACGCAAATATCCGCTCGATCCAGGGCGCGAAGCTCTTGAAGTCGTCGTTGGTGCGCGCGTCCGCCCAAACCTGCGACGCGAGCGCGGTCACGCGAGCCCATTCCTCGACCAGCTCCCGCGGCACGCGACGCTGGCGATCGAAGTTCCGGCGGAGCTCCCTCACGTTCACCGCCTGCGGGCTCTCGGGGTCGCTGACGAGCGATGATCCTTCGATGGTGCCGAGCAGCCCGTCGTAGCGAGGATCGGTTGCGCGATCGTGAGCCAGGCCCGCCACCAACGCCATCTGCTCACCACGATGGCCCACGCCAGCGCGCGGCATGTAGATCTCGGCGTCCCACTGCAGCAATCCAAGACACGACTCGAGCACGGTCTTCTCGCGCGAGAGCCGGACCAGCTCAGCGTAGGCTTGTTGAGGATTCACTTTTTAGTCGGCGCACGGTGGGCGTGGGTTCGGTGACTAGTTCTTTGGTCGCAGAGTACGCCAAGGGGACTCGCCTTCAGAAGAGTCCGGATGATTCGTTCCCCCGTTTCGGCGTCCGATAACAACCCCGGAAAGGAGTGAAGCGGCCTAATCCGTCTTCTTCGCCTGCCGAGCTCGCTGCGCCGACTTCACCTCGACGCCGATGACGTGGGCTTCGCCCGAAAGCACTTCCCATGCGTGCTCGGCATCCTCCATCCAGATCGCCTGCCCCGGATAGGTATCGAAAATGGCGCTCTTTCCGTCGGGAAGCGACAAGTTGAATCGAGCCGTCCCCAGGCTGACGAAGACGAACGGCGTATGCGAGTGCATCGGGCTCTTTCTCCCCTTGACCGCCCGCGCGTCGAAAATCCGGACGTGATCGTTCTCCACGAGAACGTGGTGCACGTCGGGGTCGACGGTCGCTGCGTCATTTGGTTTGCGGACGACCGCAGGGAGAGCACCCGCGGCGGGCCTCTGGGCCGATTTCACCTCCACCGCGATGACGCCAACCTTTCCCGAGATCATCTGCCAGGAATGCTCATTGCCGTCGCCGATCCAGGCGACCAACCCGGGATGAATGTCGAACATGGAGCTCTTGCCGCCCGGGAGACCCATCTTCACTCGCCCTTGCTCCAATCCGATGAAGACGAAGGGCGGGTGGCTGTGCATTGGACTGGCCGTTGGATACGAGGCGCGGGACGCGAATACCCTTACATGCTCGTTCTCGAAAAGGACGTTGTGGACCCTTGGGTCGACAACTACTGCGTCATTTGCCTTCTGCGCAGACGCGGAAACAGGGAGCCCCAGAGCGAATGCCAACGCGATAGCACAGCGTGTCATTGGAACCTGCGGTGAAGAGTTGGTCATACACTGCACGTTACGCTCGCCCGCGTCAACTTGGTGTAGAGCCGCCCATGCCCGCGCTCGATCCTCGGCAGCTTCCGTTCGGATCGGCGGAGGTGCGCGAAGTCTGAAAACGGCTTGCATGGCTACCCATATATGGGACATAATCCACCCGAGCGACCAACCAAATTCCCACCCGGAAAATGCCCTACACTGAAGAGACGGTCACACCGCCAGTCTCGCGTGCACGGATGCAATCGCCCGCGCCCCGCTCGACCCGGCTGTCGCGTCTCCACCGCCGGCTTTCACAGGCAAATGTGCCCCCGTTCGAGGTGGAGCATCAGGATGGAAGCATCGAGCGCCTCGTCGGCGGATCCTACACGGGCGACGACACAGACGAACCGCGTTTTCGACTACGGATGCGCACCAGCAAAGGGCTGCGCGCGCTCCGCGAGCTCGATGAGCTCACGCTCGGCATCGCCTTTCTCGACGGCGATTACGATATCGAAGGTGACTTCCTCAGCTGTCTCGACCTTCGCTCGGTTTTCACGGACCGGCATCCGGTTCGGTCAATCATGCGATTTCTCGTGCCGCTCGTAAAAGGCCAGCGTAAGGCTGATCTCGCGTGGGTGCCGCATCACTATGATTTCGGTAACGAATTCTACTTTGCATTCCTCGACAAGCGCTTTCAGATGTACTCGCAGGCACTTTATACGGCCGAGAACGAGTCTCTCGAGCAGGCGGTGACGAACAAGCTGCAGTACATCGTCGATTCATGCCGGCTCACCGAGGGCTCGCACGTCCTCGACGTCGGTGCCGGGTGGGGAGCCCTCGAGAAATTCACGGGGCCGAAAGGCGTCAACACGACGATGCTCACGATCTCACATGAGCAGTACAAGTTTCTTTCGGACTGGAGCGGCCGGCACGGAATGCCGGCGCGTCTGGATGTCGTCCGCGAAAGCATTTTCGCTTACGAGCCGCCGACGCAATACGACGCCATCGTCTTGCTGGGCGTGATGGAGCACCTTCCCGACTATCAAAAGCTGTTCGCGCGATTCAGCCGGCTGGTGAAACCAGGCGGGCGCGTCTACATGGACTTCTGCTCGAACCGAAACAAGTTCAGCGTGAGCTCCTTCACGTACAACTACGTGTTCCCCGGGAATCACACGCCGGTCTACATGCCCGGGCTCCTCGAAGCAGGAAACGCGACAGGCTTCGAGCCTATCGCAGTGCACAACGATCGCCACAGCTACTACCTGACGCTGGCAACCTGGGCGCGGCGCCTGGAAGCCGCACGCGAGACGCTCGTCCCGAAGTTCGGCCAAAGGGTGTTCCGTCTCTTTCAGTTGTACCTCTGGGGCTGCGCACATCAGCTCGGGCGCAATGGCAAGCTCGAGAGCTACCGGGTCGTTTTCCAGCGCGCGTCCGGCAGACCGTCCTCAGAGATCGGCTGCTACCGCCCGATCTAGGGGTTGTATCATCGCTCGCGCTTCGTCGAGCTCGGCGGAGTGCGAGTCTGCAGGGAAGCGGTCGACTGTGGCGGTGAGTATCGTCATCGCTTCGTGATTGTTGTCGCCCGCGGCGAGCAGCCGGACGAGGCTTACCGCCGCGCGCAGCTCGAGCGAGCGACTCTTCTGGCGGATGGCAACCTCGATGGCGTTCCGGAACGCCGCTTCGCCTGCTTCCCGGCCGCCAGCTCCCTCGCCATTCGTTGATTCGCCGAGCCGCAACAACAGCTCGCCTTTCAAGCGGTGAAGCTCGGGCTCCCAGACTCGATCGTCATTTTTCGCTGCGGTGGCAAGCGCTTCTTCGATCACCGCGAGGCCGGCCTGCGGATCGCCGGCTCTCAGGTGTGCGTCCGCCAGCAGCGACATGAAGTGTGGAAGATTCAGCTCGGAGCCGGCTCGTCGAAAACCTTCGATAGCACGTGTGAGCTGCGAACGCCCCTCCTCCGGATCGCCGAGAGCAGCAACGGCCCAGGCTCGGAACATCATTCCGATCACCCGCCATTGCGCGAAATCGTGCACACGCGCGAGCTCGATTGCCGCTTCAGCATGTTGCTTCACCATCGCGGCATCCCCGCGGTATTGATGCAGCCAGGCGGTGAGACTCTCCCCGTAAGCGACCGCAAACGGGTTCTGCTGTTTAGCGGCGAACTCGCGAGCGATGCGGTTCGTCTCGAGCGCTTCGACGGGCCGGCCCAGAAGCCACTGTGCCACCGCGAGCCACGCTCCCGGCATGAACGCGCCGTACGCCAGGCGGTCACCTGCCTGCGACGCGGGATCATACGCGGCCATGCCCGTCTCGAGATGCTCTGCCGCACTCTCGAACTCGCCGAGGTGAATGAGCGTCGGCCCCATCGCCGCGCGGGCAATGAAGATCTGCTTCGCATTCCCGGTTTCCTCGGCGACGGTGATGAGCTGCTGAACCACCTCGCGGGCGGTGTGGAGCTGGCCGCGAACGATATAGAACCGATAGAGACCGTGCAGCACCGGAATCAGGGTCGCCGTATCACTGACCCTCGAGCCGAGATCGCGCGCACGCGAATAAACCTGCTCCACCTCAGCCGATGCGTACCCATACCGATCAGTGAGCGGCACGCCAAGCGCGACCTGCAGCTGCAGCTCGAGACGCGCGCGGTCGATTGTGTCCGGCAAGCTCTGCAAGGCATCGAGGCCGCGCCGGGCAAGCATGACCGCTTCCTTGCTTGCAAAGACCTTCGTCGCCGTGCGCGCCGCCGCGAGAAAATACGTCGCCGCCTTCTCGAACTGCCGAGCCGCAGCGTGCAGAACGGCGAGCTCCGACGCGTAGCTCGGATCCGCGTCGTAGTACTGCTCCATGACGTCCGCTACGCTGGCGCTCAAGGTCGTGCGTCGAGTTGCGCGCAACGTCCCGTGGAGCGTGTTCTGATAGAGGATGTGCGCAAACCGGTACCGCAGTGACGGCGTGCGACGCGCAAGAATGCGTTCGTCCACGAGTCGGACGATCGAATAGACACGCTCGAGCCGCTCGAGGCGCTCTTCCACTTCCTGACTGTCCATCTTTATCGCGTCTGCGATCACAGCGGAGTCGAACTCCGTTCCCTGCACGCTGGCCGCGACGAGCAGGCCGCGATCGGCCTTGTCCAGCCGGTCAATCGTTCGCTGAATCACACTACGAATTGATTGTGGCAGCTCGGATTCAACGGCCTCGACCGACTGCTCGAGTCGCCATACCTCATCGCGAAGGGCGACAACGCCTCGATGTACGAGCTGCCGCATCAGATCGACTACGAAGAGCGGTGTTCCCTCCGTACGCGCGTGCAGCAAATCGACGAACTCGCGCGGGAACTCATGGTTCGGATAGGCATTGGCCAGATACGCGTCGATCCCCTCACGATCGAATGCAGGAAGGTGCGTCTCGCGGACGGCGCCGCGCCCTTCGAGGTTCAGCTTCGCTTCGATGAAAGGGTGCCGCGCCAGCTGGAGGTCCGACGGCCGATACGTTACGAGGATCAACATTCGCAGAGTGTCGAAACGGTCGCCGAGGTAGGCGATCAAGTCGATCGTCGACGCATCCGCCCAGTGGATGTCTTCCAGCACGAGAACGAGTGGACCGGAGCGCGTGAGCTCGAGCAACAGTGCGCCGAGCTGGCGCTTCATCTGGTCCGACGAGCCGCCGCGGACGTCCGGCGAAGTCGCGCCGCCCGTGGGATTCGAGGGCGAAGAAGGATTCACACGGACGTACCACGACGGCGCGAGCTGGCGCATCTCGCGCCCGACAGC